>ONFU01000011.1 GCA_900317165.1 uncultured Erysipelotrichaceae bacterium | reverse complement strand
AAGGAATACAAAACCCATATCCAAGATAGAAAAGCCTTCGCGATCTTCCTTGAGGAAAACGAAGGCGGTTTAAATGTTTTTAAGCACATGGGTCGCCTAATTCCAGAAGGGATTCGTTCCTTTTATCTTTCCTCAAAGCTTGGGGAGCACAATAAAAAAGACGCCCCACTTATAAAGCAATATGAGGAGTTCCTTAAGAAACTCAAGGAGCATAACCTCAAGGTGAAACGGATTGAGGAAGCGATCTCTTCCTTCGATGTTTTGGCCTTGCTCCATAACCCCCGCAAATACGTTACGGAAGAAAGGAAGGAGGTCCTTGCCAAAGCCCTCGAGGATTTGCTTCCTCTTTCCTATAAGGAAGACGAAAGGACTCTATCCTTCATCCATTACGTCAAGATCATCCGCGACAATCTCGATGACCTGATCCTCCAAAAAGAGATCCTCGATGGATTCGAAGAAAACCTCAAAAGCATTCAAAATCATAAAGGATATTGCGATAAACAGTTCGTCGAGAAGGCCAAGACCAAGGAATTGATCCTCCAAACCATGGTACAATGCCTTAACGAAGAATATTACGATTTCGGGAAGGTGTTTCCCGCGGAAGAGGCCATCAAACTCCATAACATGGTCTTCCTCTCCGATCATCCGGAATTCGTAATCCCCGAGGAAGGTTAACGGAAAGGACATCTATATGACTGCGAAAGAACTTAAACTTAAACCGTTTACTCTGTTCGATGAGGATTGGGCCTTACTTACCGCGGGCAAAGTCGATAATCATAATTCCATGACGATATCCTGGGGAGAAATAGGGACCTTATGGCATTATGATGTCGTCACGGTTTACGTTAAGCCCTTGAGGTACACCCATGATTTCATGGAGGGGAATGACCTTTTCGTTGTTTCCTTCTTTGATGAGAGTTTCCGCAAAGCCTTGTCCCTCATGGGTTCAAAATCCGGTAGGGATATAAATAAGGACAAAGAGAGCCACCTTACCCCAACCTCCTATAAGGGCACGACGATTTATAAGGAAGCAAAATTGTCCTTAATCTGCAAAAAGATCTACCAAAACGACTTGGTTTTGGAGAATATGCCTGAAGCAGAAAGAAGGCGTTATTACGAAAAAGAAGCACCCCATACCATGTATATTGGAGAAATCTTGGAAGTTATTGAGCAATAATTTCAAATCTTCCTTGCAAAAGAAAAAACACACGATAACCTATTGCACATGGCCAAGAATCTATTGTTAACATTCCTTAAAGGAATCCTCGCTGGACTAGCTATCGGATTAGGGGGATTCATCTTCGTCTTGATGAGCTTTCTTATCCCTGGAGAATTAGGCAAGGCCTTAGGTTCCGTGCTTTTCGCGGTTGGGCTATTTCTAGTTTGCACGTTCTCTTTATCTTTATATACCGGCAAGATTGGCCTTATTTTCGAAAAGAAGCAAAGCGCGGAATTCTATATCGGACTCCCAATCATGTTAATTGGGAACGCCATAGGAGCCTTTGGACTAGGTTACCTAGCTTATTTTGCCTTCAAGGACCTCTCCATCATGGAAACGGCGGTCAAGGTCGCGAATGCTAGACTATCCTTCAATTCCTTTGACGATTACCTTTCCTGCATCCTCAAATCCTTCCTTTGTGGGACCTGTGTCTATCTCGCGGTCAAATGCTTTAACCTAAACCGTTTGAAGCCTGTTGGCATTTTCCTTCTCGTTTTCTTCGTTTTCCTTTTCGTTTACTGCGGTTTCCAACACTGCATCGCGAACATGTTCTATTTTGGCTTTGCCAATAAGGTATATGGAGAGACCTTCATCGATTTGGCCTTATGCATTCTTTTCAATAGCTTTGGCCCAATCATCGGGGTCATGCTTTTCAAACTGGTGGAAAAGGCCAAGGATAATTCGAAGCCCATAAAAGATGACACCCCCAAGGAGAAATGAATCTGATGGAAAAAGAAAGAATCGGGATAATCGGGGCGATGGATGCAGAAGTGGATTTGATCAAACGTGATTGCGTCATCGAAAATACTTGCAAAGTCGCCGCGATGGAATTCGTCGAAGGAAGCCTTAATGGCAAGGAAGTCGTCATCGTTAAATGCGGCATGGGTAAGGTAAATGCCGGCATTTGCGCATCAACCCTCATCAGGGATTTCCATTGCACGAAGATAATTAACACAGGCGTCGCGGGCTCTCTTGATGGAAGGATGGAAATCGGGGACATCGTCATCTCAAAAGACGCCGTCCAACATGATTTCGACGTCGAGGTGATCGGTTTCAAAAAAGGCGAAATCCCATATACCGGTCTATTCGCCTTTCAGGCGGATCCCTTGTTGATTGAAAAAGCCAAGGAAGCCACGAAAGAAGTGGCCCCCAACATCAATATCTTCGAAGGAAGGGTGTGTTCTGGCGACCAATTCATCTTTAACAAAGCCCAAAAGGATTTGATCGTCGCCAATTTCAATGGGCTTTGCTGTGAAATGGAAGGCGCCGCGATCGCCCATACCTGTTATTTGTTTGGCGTTCCCTTCGTCATCATCAGGGCCATCTCCGACAAACCCGATGGGGAAGGGGCCGAGGACTTCAATCAATTCGCGTCGAAAATGGCGGTGGTCTCCGAGAATATCGTCAAATCGATGCTGAGAAGAATTTAGCTTATTTGTTTAGGGATAATTCATCCAAAGCAGCCATCGTTTCCTCTGGTAAAACGATCTTCGTGGCTTCCATGTTTTCCTTTAGCCTAATAGGAGAGGTCGAACCGATGACCGGAACTATTTTGAGCTTCTTATTGCATAAATAAGCAATGGTCAAAGAAGGAATGGAGATGTTAAGTTCCTTAGAAATACCTTCAAGGGCTTTGAGCCTTTCGATATTCTCCTCGCTTTGATAGGCCCTAATCGCGGCCTTATCGACGTTTTTCGTATCGAAATTATCCGAGGAATTGACCCTTCCCGTAAGGTAGCCTCTCGCCAAGGGGGAATAGGAATAAATCGGATAACCGCGTTCTTCAAAGAACTTCAGTTCCTCGGGTTTTCCCGTTAGGGAGACGCAGCCATCGCTTCCTCCCCAAGGGTCTTGAACCCAGGGAAGAAGGGTGAGGTTATCGCTAACGGCAATTGGCCCAACTAGATCGTAGAGTTTCGCTATTCTTTCGGCTTGGGAAACCCTCTTCGCGGTGAAATTAGAGAACCCGTATGCCTTTATTTTGCCCTTTTTGATGTATTCGTTAAGGACTTGGATAAGCAAGCGGAGGTTGCATCCGCTGTCATCGCGGTGAAGGAGATAGAGGTCGATATAACCGATATTGAGGGTCGTAAGGGATTTCTCGAGATCTTTGATGAGGCACTTTTCGTTAACCCTTGAAAATGGATAAGGAAGGCACCCTTTGCTGATGACGTAATAATCTTCCCTATTCCCGTGGGTCCTGATGTATTCGCCTAGGACCTTCTCGGATTTGCCATAGCCTCTAGCCGTATCGAAGACATTGATTCCGATTTGCCGACAGGCATCGAGGATTTCCGTTACGTCCTTTCCCTTTTTGAAAGGTTTGCTATCGCAGCCTAAGGCAATCTTGCTAAGTTCCATATCGATTATGTCCTCCGTCATCTAAATTATACGGCAATAAGGAGAAAAAACATGTTGAACTCTTTCCTTTTTCCTATGAAGATTAAAGCCATGAGAGCCTTTTTGTTTTTGAATACCAACACCGAACAGAAGAAGGAGAAGTGCCGTAAGGCCATCGATTCCCTCCCATCCTCCTTCGAACTTTTCGCCCGCGATTTCATCGTTTCCCAGCTTGATTCCCCAAGATTGAAAGTTGAAGACGGAGGCAATTACGATTTGATAATCTCCATTGGAGGAGACGGCACGCTGCTTAGCGCTTCCTCCATGGCTTATGAAATGGATGTCCCAATCCTAGGCATAAACGCCGGGCATCGCGGCAAGCTCTGCGCGATTCATTATGACGACGACCTCTCCGTTTTGGACCCAGATAAATTCAAAATCTCACCCCGTTTCGGGCTTATTTTCAACAAAAACAACCCCCGTTTTGCCTTAAATGATGTTGTCTTCGTTTCGGAAACGCGGGCTAGAAGCGTGAAATTAACGATCCATCTAGGCGATAAGGTCGTGGACTTCCAAGGCGACGGCTTAATCGTCGCTTCCCCAACCGGTTCGACCGCCTATTCGGCATCCTTGGGAGGACCGATTCTTGAGGAAGAGGCCCATTGCTTCGTCATCACCCCAATCGCCCCGATAGACGCCTTCATTCATCCCGAGGTCGTCATAAACCGTAAACTCGTCATCTCCCCCCGTCATCCAGGAAAGACCCGTTCGGCCATTTGCTATGACGGAAAAGACCTCGGTTCTTTCTCTGAGGATATCGAGGTTTGCCTATCGGATAGGCCTCTAAAATTGGTAACTCGAATCCACTGATTTCCGCTCCTAAAAAATAGGCGCGGATTTTTATATGTTAATGTATCTTAACTGCTCCCGCGTGCGCTACACTATTACACGCGATTGTATCTAGAGGAGGTTTTTCAGATGCACATTCGTCCAGAAGCCAGAAAGACGGTCCTGGAAATAGTTGACCGTTACAAGGATGAACCATCGCCCCTAATGTTGATCCTCTCGGATTGCCAAAAGGAATTTGGTTATATCCCCCTCGAAGTTCAGGAAGTGATCTCCGAGGCCACAGGTGTTCCGACTGCCGAGATTTACGGCGTCGTCACCTTCTACAATTTCTTCACATTGGAGCCAAAGGGCAAATACGTCATCGGCGTCTGCACCGGCACCGCTTGCTATGTCAAGGGCAGCCAGAACGTCAGCGACAAGATCGGCGAATTGCTCAAAATCAAGCCGGGTGAGACCACCAAAGACGGTCTATTCTCGCTTGATAACGTCCGTTGCTTAGGCGCCTGCGGTATCGCCCCGGCCGTCTCCATCAACGGCAAGGTTTACCCAAAGGTCCAACTCAGCCAGGTCGATAAGATCCTTGATGAGTACCGCAACAAGGAGGAAGCCTAATCATGACTAAAGAAGAAGCCATCCGCACCTTGGAGGAACTCGGTTCCGCCCAATGTAGCTGCGCCAAGAAACTCGAAGACAAGTTCTCCGGAAAAGACGGCAAACGCCATATCGTCATCTGCGGCGGTACGGGCTGTATGTCCTCCAATTCCAAAGAGATCATGCATAGGTTCGAAGAACTTATCGCCGAAAAGGGCCTTCAGGATAAGGTTACCGTCAACCTCGTCGGTTGCTTCGGTTTCTGCTCCAAGGGACCGTTCGTCAAGATCTTCCCGGAAGACACCCTTTATACCGAAGTCAAAGTCGCCGATGCCGAACGCATCATCGACGAAGACATCATCGGTGGCAAGATCGTCGAAGGACTCCTCTATGTCGATCCGGCTACAAAAGAGAAGGTCACCCGTCAGGATGACATCAACTTCTATAAGAAACAAATGCGTATCGCCCTTTATGGCTGCGGCACCATCAACCCCGAGGATTTGGACGAATCCCTCGGTTATGGCGGCTATGAAGCCCTAAAGCGCGCCCTCTCAATGACCCCAGAACAGGTCATCGAAGAGGTTTCCGCCTCCGGTCTTCGCGGACGTGGCGGCGCTGGATTCCCAACCGGCACCAAATGGAAATTCGCCGCGGCCCAGAAATCGGAAGAGAAATACATCATCTGCAACGGTGACGAAGGCGACCCAGGAGCCTTCATGGACCGTTCCATTCTCGAAGGCAACCCCGTCGCCGTCATCGAAGGTATGGCCATTGCCGCCTATGCGATCGGCGCCCATCAGGGTTACTTCTATATCCGTGCCGAATACCCAATCGCCTGCGAACGTATCAAAATCGCGATCCGCGAACTAACCGAACGCGGTCTTCTCGGCGATAACATCCTCGGCACCGGCTTCAGCTTCAGAGTCGGCCTCCGCTATGGCGCTGGCGCCTTCGTCTGCGGCGAGGAAACGGCCTTGCTCAACTCCATCGAGGGCAAGCGCGGTATGCCGCGTCCGAAGCCACCTTTCCCGGCGGTCTCCGGTCTATTCGGTAAGCCAACCGTTATCAACAACGTCGAAACCCTTGCTTCCCTTCCATATATCTTCCGCGTCGGCGCCGCCGAATATGCGAAGATCGGAACCGAGAACTCCAAGGGCACCAAGGTCTTCGCTCTTGGCGGAAAAGTCAATAACGTCGGCCTCGTCGAGGTTCCTATGGGAACCACCCTCCGCACCCTTATCTATGATATCGGTGGAGGTATCCCAAACGGCAAAGAATTCCTTGCCATCCAAACCGGCGGTCCTTCCGGCGGCTGCCTTACAAAGGATGAACTCGATGTCGCAATCGATTATCAATCCCTCCAAAAGGCCGGTTCGATGATGGGCTCCGGCGGAGCCATCGTCATGGATGAAGACAACTGCATGGTCGACGTCGCGAAGTTCTATATGGAATTCATCCGCGACGAATCCTGCGGTAAGTGCACCCCATGCCGTATCGGCACCAAGCGCCTCCTTGAGATCCTCACCAAGATCACCCAAGGACGCGGCGAGATGAGCGATCTCGATGACCTCGAAACCCTCGCCTCGGCGACCGCTTCCGGCGCTCTCTGCGGACTTGGACAGACCGCGGCCAACCCGATTCTCTCCACCCTCCGCAAATTCCGCCCAGTCTACGAAAGGCATATCCTCGAGAAGAAGTGCGATGCCGGCGTCTGCAAAGACCTCATCTCCTTCGTCATCAATCCCGACAAGTGCAAGAAGTGCTCTATGTGCGCTCGCAACTGCCCAGTCGACGCGATCCATGGTGAAGTCGGTAAAGTCCCATATGTCATCGACACCAAGAAGTGCATCAAGTGCGGCACCTGCGTCACGGTTTGCAAATTCGGCGCCGTCTCCAAGGAGTAAGAACAATGGCGAACAAAGTTACTATCTATATTGAGAATCAGCCATATCAGGTTGATGCTGGCCTCACGATTCTCGAGGCCGCGAAAAGCTGCGGCTACCACATCCCCTCCCTTTGCAACTGGCGTGACCATGAATGCTCTTTGGCTTCCTGCCGCGTCTGCTTGGTCAAAGTGGAAGGCGCTAGGGGTCTTGTCCCTTCCTGCGCCTATGAAGTTGCCGATGGCATGAAGATCTCCATCGCCGATCAAAAGGCGACCGATGCAAGACGTACCTCCGTCGAGCTTCTTCTCTCCAACCATTCCTTCAATTGCCAATCCTGTAAGAAGAACGGCAAATGCGAACTTCTCAACGTCGCCCGCGACGTCGGCGCCCGCCCAGAAAAATATATGGGCGAGAAGACCGAAACCACGCTTGACTTTTTGACCCCGGCCATCGTCAGGGACACCAGCAAGTGCATCCTCTGCGGTCGTTGCATCGAGGCCTGCAAAAAGGCTCAAGGCATCGGAATCCTCGGTTTCGAAAACCGTGGCTTCTCCACGATCGTCGCCCCGACCCAAAACCGTTCCTTCTCCAAGGTCCCATGCATCCAGTGCGGTCAATGCACCCTCGTTTGCCCAACCGGCGCCTTGATGGAGCACAATAACATCGATGAGCTTGACGCCGCTTTCCGCGCCGGAAAGCATGTCGTCTGCTTCGCCGCCCCAGCCGTCCGTTCCGCGATCGCTGAGGAATTCGGCTGCAAGATCGGCACCAACGGCACCAAGCGCCTCGCCGCGGCCCTCCGCCGCATCGGCTTTGAGAAGGTCTTCGACATGAATTTCTCCGCCGACCTCACCATCATGGAAGAGGCCCACGAATTCATCGAACGCTTCTCCAAGGGCGGCAAGATGCCAATGATCACTTCCTGCTCCCCAGGATGGATCAACTTCATCGAGCTCTATTTCCCTGAATTACTCCCCCATGTTTCCACCTGCAAATCCCCGCAACAGATGTTCGGCGCGATCCTAAAGAGCTACTACGCCGAAAAGATGGGCTGGGATAAGAAGGACATCTATGTCGTTTCCTTCATTCCTTGCACCGCGAAGAAATATGAAGTCCAACGCGAACAATTCGTTGACAAAGACGGTATCCGCGACGTCGATTTGGCCCTCACTACCCGTGAGCTTGGCGATCTCGTCAGGCGTGCCGGCATCATCTGGAACCGCCTCCCCGAAGAGGAATTCGACCACGATATCGTCGGTGACAACACCGGCGCGGCCGTCATCTTCGGCGTTACCGGCGGCGTCATGGAAGCCGCGGTCCGTACCGCCTACAACATGCTCACCGGCGAAGAGATGGAACCAATCGACCTCCTCCCGGTCCGTGGATTTGAGGCCGTTAGGGAAGCGACCCTTCATATCAACGGCACCGAAATCCGCATCGCCGTCACCTCTGGCATGATCAACGCCAGAAAGCTCCTTGAGCAAATCAAGGACGGCACCTCCCAATATGACTTCATCGAGGTCATGGGCTGCCCAGGTGGCTGTATCAATGGCGGTGGACAACCATACGTCTTCCCATCCATGCTTCCAAACGAAGACCCCGACATCTGGTACACCTATCGTGCCAAACGTGCCGCGGTCCTCTATGAAGAAGATAAGAACAAGCCTCTCCGCCGTTCTCACCTCAACCCCGACATCAAGAAGCTCTATGAGGATTATCTTGGTGAACCGGGCAGTGAGCTCGCCGAGGAATTGCTCCACACTTCCTATAACGCCAAGAGGGAACAATATCCTGACGTTGACTAAACCTTCCTAGGTTAATCAAAAGCCCTTCGCGACGAACGAAGGGCTTTTTTCCATATGTGTTTCCTTTATTTGGATAATTTTCTTTTCACTATATAGGAAGCCAAATCGAAGAGAAGGATAATCGTTATGGCGATTAAGGCAAGGGCGAATATCGGGGTTAGGTCGCTCGGGTCACCGTTTCTGAACATGCGGATATAACTGCCGATTCCGGGGTTCGTATCCCCTGAGATGATCTCCGCCATAATCTCGGTTTTGAAGGAAAGGGCAAAGCTATTGACCATCCCTAGGATAAGGAATGGAAGGGCTAGGGGGAGCTCTATCCTGATGGCTCTTTTCCATTTTGGGGTCCCATCGAGCCTCGCCGCGTTTATAAGCTGTTCGTCGACCGCGTTAAAACCGGCGACCACCGATTCATAGAGAATCGGGAAAGCAAGGAGGGTGACGATATAAATAGGGGCGATGGAAGAACCGGATAAAAGGATGAAGAGGAAGACAAATGCCGCGGTTGGGGCGCTTTTCAAGACGATCATCAAGGGCTTCAATACCTTTTGGAGGGGTTTTATTTCTCCTGCTAAAGACCCGAGAATCAAAGCCCCGGCAAGGGATATCCCAAATCCTTCCAAGGTCCTTAGCAAACTTAAACCGATGCTTTTATAGGTGAAGGAGTCACCTAAAAGTCTCCCTGTTTCACCAAATACTTGGAAAGGCGAAGGAAAAACGAGGTTCCCTTGCCCTAAGGAAAAGGAGATGAGCAACCAAAGGACGAATACGAGGATCAGTCCAACGGTATAGAGGAAGGGATTACTTGTAATAAACCTCTTCATCGATCTCGTTTATGCCAAATAGCTTGGCGAATTCCTTGATGGCTTCCTTGTTCTCGTTGGCTTTCTTATAGCCTAAGCCCATACGGTTATTCTCTTTGGCCATCGTTTCCACCAAAGCTACGGGCGCGCTGAATTTGCTTTGGGCAAGGGTCTTATCGGACTCGGATTTGAAATAATCATCGAGGATAGAAGGAGAAGCTAAGAAGGCCTTTACGTCTTGCTCAAGCGAAGAAAGGAAGGGATCCGCCTTCTCTTTGCTTAAGGAAGAAGAGACGAAGACGGAGGCCTGGGTGATTTCCTTACCGCCGGATTTCCTGGAGAATTCCTCTTGGATCGAAGAATATTGGTAGGCCTTTTCGTTTTTCCCCAAAGCGTTATGGAGAGCGGGTTCCGCCATAAGGACATAGTCGACGGAGGCGTTGTTATCCGCCATGTTCTTTCCGCTGATCAAGCAAGAAGCGGCATCGCTAGCGGCGTTGACATAATGGACATTGGTTAGACCCATGTCGCCATAAACGTATTGGAAAAGCTTATCAGGGACGTTATTCTGCTGGAAAAGAACAACATAATCATCCTTATCGAGCATCTTGTTTTCGTCATTGCCACTTCCAGCAAGGAAGAAATTACCAAAAGTCAGCGTGGCTGCGATTTTATAGGGGGCCGCTTTCTTGGTGATCGCGCTTAGTCCGGCATTTGTTGGGGCGATGATGACGTCTTTCCCGCTATTTTCGCTGAAATAGGCGACAACGTTCGCAGGATCTGCGTTGATTTCGCATTTCTCGTTGAGGACATGACGGAACAAAGTGACGGATGGGGCTCCCGCAGGGGAAGCGATCTTAACATCCAAATCGTAGGAAGAAGGGGTAGGCGCCGCGTTGCTCCCGCAGGAAGCGAGGATAAGCGCGGATAGGAATGCTGGGATTAGTGTTTTTTTCATTTCAAATGGCTCCTTAAATATATTTAAGCCCTTGAAATATATAGACCCTTCTATATGATTATATGTGATTTGAATCACGCTTATGGAATTATTGTCGCTGCTTAATGAAAAAGAAAAAGCCTTGGGAGAAGTTATCAACTTCTTGAAAGGAGAAAATCTATTCGCCGAAGGTGATAGATGCAAAGGAATCTATTTTTTGATACATGGGTCGCTTAAAATCGTTTCTTATACTCTTGAAGGAAACGAAATAATCTATCGGCTTTTGGATGGCTCAGGCCTATTTGGTCATAATCTTATTTTCTCCAAGGAACCTTTTTACCGCGGTTCTGTAATTGGGAATAGCGAGGGCGAATTGCTCTATTTTTCCAGAGAGAATCTTCTTAAGCTATTTCAAAACAACATCATTTTCCTAGAAGAATACCTTAAGGCCCAAAGCGAAGCGGTGAAATCGATGAATGCCCAAATCAAGATCTTGTCGATGCCTTCCGCTTCGGAACGCCTTTATTATTTCCTTTCGCTAAATAATGGGGCTTTCACCTATTCATCGATTTCTTCTTTCGCCTCCATCTTATTCCTTCAACGTGAGACTCTATCGCGTCTTCTTCATAAGGAGGCTAAAGAAAAACGCATTATCATCAACGGGAAGAGGATAATGCGTTCTTAGTTTAGGCTGGGTTATCGGCGATATATTGGTCGAGGTCGTTGATGAAGGCTTCGAGCTCGCTTAGATCGTTGATTCTTGCACCAGATGCCAAATCATGGCCTCCGCCGCCCCATTTGTTCGCGAGGGGAGCGATGTTTAGACGTTTGCTGCGGATGGAAATCCTCCAGCAGTAATCTTTTGGATTCGGGTCTTCGGTGATTGAGCACCAGATTTCAACCCCTTCAATATTGGAGAAGGTGTTGACGTGTTCTTTTCCAAGTTCAGGAGTGATTTGGAGTTCCTCTTGAACCGCGGAAGGCAAGCAATAATAAGCGACCCCATGCGGTGAAACTTTGAAGTTAGAAAGGACATATGAAAGCGAACGAAGACTTCCGATGGTCTTTTCGTACATCGTGAGGTAGGTGGTCCTTAAATCGAATCCGGTGGAAAGAAGGAGTTCCGCAATCTGGAAGGTATGGATGGAGGTGGAAGAGAACATGAATCTTCCGGAATCACCGACGATACCAATATAGAGCCATCTTGCCGCTTCCTTGCTGACTTTCTTTCCTTTCCAAGAGAAAAGGAAGGCGGCGAGGATTTCGGCAGCCGCGGCTTTATCGAGGTCGCAGACGGTAAGTTCGGGAGTTGTAATCTCCGCTTTGCAAGGGTGATGGTCCATCTTAATGACGGTTTTGGCCAAGGCAAAGTTCGGATTGGCGATTCTATCAGCATCGCCAACATCAAGGACGATGGAAAGGAAATCCATCTCCTTGAGAGCGGCTTCGCTTAGTTTTTCGGCTTCAGGGAAAATCCTTGGGGTGAAGGTCGGGTGGTTATCGCCGACAAAATGGATTTCCTTATCGGGGAAATTGTCGCGAAGGAATTGGACCATGCCAAATTGGCAGCCAAGGGCGTCGAAATCCGGCTTAAGATGACGAAAAACGATTACCGTTTTGGCGTTTTCTATGGCCTT
This sequence comes from uncultured Erysipelotrichaceae bacterium, assembly GCA_900317165.1. Taxonomy (GTDB): domain Bacteria; phylum Bacillota_I; class Bacilli_A; order RFN20; family CAG-826; genus Alloenteromonas. The sequence goes on along the minus strand of ONFU01000011.1, from coordinate 16,019 downwards.
TTGCATGGCCAAGAAGGAATTCTTGTGGGCTTTGGCGAAGGCTTCGACCTCGCTTGGCAATTTGTTAAATGCGCCCATCGACGATCCTCTTGTAGCAATCCCTTGCGATCATGACCTCTTCATCGGTTGGGATGATGGCGACTTTGATTTTGCTTTCCGGCAAGGAGATAAGGGCCTCTTTGCCACGGATCTTGGAATTGAGTTCATAATCGATCTTCAAACCAAGGGCCTCTTCAACGTCCTTAAGGATGAGTTCACGGTAATAGGCGCTGTTTTCGCCGATGCCCGCGGAGAAGATGATAAGGTCGGCTCCGCCAAGACGGACATAATAGGAACCGATATAATCGGCGACCCTTCTCGCGAATAGTTTGCTGGCGATCTGAGCCTGTTTGTTTCCGCTCTTATCCGCCTCTTCGACGTCGCGGGTATCGTTAGAGACTCCGGAAACTCCGAGGAAGCCAGATTTCTTATTGAAGATATCGTAAAGTTCATGGACGTCTTTGCCGGTGCAGGTCGCTAGGTAATCCATAACGGAAGGATCCATATCGCCGGTGCGGGTGCCCATCATGACCCCGCCTAACGGGGTAAGACCCATGGAAGTCGCGACGCATTTGCCGTCTTTTATCGCGGCGAGGGAGGAACCTGAACCGATATGGCAGGAGATGATGCGCTTGGCCCCATAATTCTTTTCGCCAAGGATCGCCAAATAGTTATGGCTGGTTCCGTGGGCGCCATAACGTCTGCAATCGTATTTGACGGAATATTCATATGGGATCGGGAAGAGATAATCCTCTTCTTCCATGGTTTGATGGAAGGCGGTATCGAAGACCGCGATCGCGGGAACGTTCGGAAGAGCCTTCTTGAAGGCGCGGAAGCCAAGAAGATGGGCTTGCGCGTGGAGAGGATCAAGCGGGGTGAGGATATCGATCTTATGCTCGGTGTCTGGATCGAACTCCGCGGATTTGGAGAAGTACTTACCGCCTTGGACGACGCGGTGACCGACGCACTCGATTTCGTCTAACGAAGCGACGACGCCGAATTTGACGAGGGCTTCAAGGAGAAGAGCGACCGCTTTGGTGTGGTCGAGGATCGGAAGGGTCTCGACGTGCTTTTCTCCGTTGAATTTTAGGATGAAAGCCGCGTCTTCATGACCGATTTTATCGGCCATTCCCGAGCAGATCTCCTTTTCTTCTGGCATTTGGTAGAGCTTGTATTTGAGTGAACTGCTGCCGGCGTTCACGGCCATGACTTTTGGCATAAGAAAATTTCCTTTCTATTTCTTTCTGCTAGATTCTATCATTCTCCTTCGCGTTTTTCTTCTATTTTCTTCCTTCTTTCCATTATGGAAAAACCCAAGGCGATGTATAATTAGCATAGAAGGACAAAAAGATGGGCATCAACTCCGAATTAAGTCGTGACGAATATCTTCTCCATTGCCTTTCGGCCGCCTATATTGATTTACTATCGAAAAAAGATAAGAACGACATCGGGGCAAGGGAACTTGCGAAGAAAGCAGGAGTCAGCAAAAGCTCTTTCTATCGATTATTCGGAAACTCGAATTACCGTGAGAAGCTTATCCTTTTCCATTTGGCCTTCCTTTTTGAAAAAGGCGAATATAAAGGAAATAACGCATCCTCCTCCATTAAGGGATTCGTTGATTTCTTCTACAAAAACAAAACGACAATCACCCCGATAATCCAGCAAGAAGAGGGATACCTGCTATCGTTTATCGTCTCCTTAAGCGAAAAAGAACATACCGCATTTATCCTTCCTAGCCTTTATCCAACGCTAAGAAACACGATCCTCGAGCATCCGGAAATCGATGAACTCGAGGCTTTGAAACTGCTTAGGAAGACCTTAAAGGAAAAACTCTAAAAAAGTATAATTTTTGGAAACTAGACTATTGAAAGGCCCCCGTTTTTGCCCTATAATGAAAGCGCTTTCAAAGAGAAACCTCCTTTCTTGCCTCCATCGGTATTTGACATTAAGCCCTGTTGATGTCCTCCCTCCTTTCTGCCGATGGAGGTTTTTTATTGCTTTTCGATTGAAATTACTTCTTAAAAATAAGTAAAGCCGTATAATTCCCCCGAAGGAAAAAGGAATTGCCTATGTATCGCATCGAGAAAAAAGACGTCCTTAACGAAACCGTTACCTCTTTGTGGGTTAACGCCCCTTTGGTAGCAAGAAAAGGAGAAGCTGGCCAATTCATCATTTTGCGCGTTGATGAAGAAGGGGAGCGCATCCCTTTGACGATCGCGGGGACGAATAGGGAAAATGGTCTTGTCCGCATCATCTTCCAAGTCGTCGGGGCCACCACCATGAAACTTAACGCCTTAAAAGAAGGTGAATATATCCATGACTTCGTTGGTCCTTTAGGAAAACCAAGCGAACTAGAAGGATTAAGAAAAGTCGCCGTTATCGGAGGAGGGGTAGGCTGTGCAATCGCTTTGCCAGTAGCTAGGAAACTCCATGATTTAGGCGCGAAGGTAGTCTCGATCGTCGGCTTCCGTAACAAGGATATCCTCATCCTCGAAGATGAATTCAAGGAAGTCTCCAATAAACTTATCGTCACCACCGACGATGGATCTTATGGGGAAAAAGGCAACGTGACTATTCCTTTAAGGAAAATGCTTGAAAGCGGGGAGAAATTCGACCGCATCATCGCGATCGGACCTCTTATCATGATGAAGTTCGTCTCCCTAACAGCGAAGGAATTCAATGTCCCTGTGGTCGTTTCGATGAATCCGATCATGATCGATGGAACCGGAATGTGCGGAGGATGTCGCTTATCTTTATGCCAAGATGGTAAGCGCGTTACCAAATTCGCTTGTGTCGATGGTCCTGAATTCGATGGCTATGAAGTCGATTTCGATGAGGCCATGAGTAGGAATAGGATGTATATGGATTTCGAAAAGCATGCCTATGAGGAAACCTGCAGCCTATTAAGAAAGGGAGGAGAAAACTAATGGCAGACATCAAGAAAAGAAATGCGATGCCGACCCTTTCGCCGAATATCCGTGCGCATTGTTTTGAAGAAGTCGCACAAGGTTATGATGAAGATACGGCTTTTAACGAAGCCGCCCGTTGTTTATCTTGCCCAACCGCCCCTTGCATCAGTGGATGTCCCGTCAATATCGATATCCGCGGATTCATAAAGAAAATGAAGGAAAAGGATATCGAAGGGGCTTATGAGGTTATCTCCAAATCCTCTTCTCTTCCCGCGATCTGCGGAAGGGTCTGCCCGCAGGAAAGCCAATGCGAGAGCAAATGCACCCTTGGGTATAAATTCGAACCGGTCGCGATTGGACGCATCGAACGTTTCGTCGCCGATTACCATGCGGCCAATTCCAAAAAAGAAGTGACCCCTGTAGCAAAAAACGGTAAGAAAGTCGCAATCATTGGTTCTGGTCCATCAGGCTTAACTTGCGCTGGCGATTTAGCGAAGAAAGGCTATGAGGTAACCGTTTTCGAGGCTCTGCATGAGCTAGGAGGCGTCTTGCTTTATGGAATTCCTGAGTTCCGTTTGCCGAAATCGGTCGTTAAAGGTGAGACCGAAAAGCTAAGGGCCATGGGAGTAGATTTCCAGACTAACGTCGTCATCGGCAAAACCTTAACCATTCAGGAATTATTCGAAGATGGCTATAAAGCCGTCTATGTCGCTTCTGGTGCTGGTCTTCCCAATTTCATGGGCATTCCAGGAGAGGATCTTCGCGGCGTATATTCCGCAAATGAATTCCTCACCCGTTGCAACCTCATGAAGGCATATCGCGAAATCAATGACACGCCTATCATGAAAGGCGGGAGAATCGCGGTCGTCGGTGGAGGCAACGTTGCCATGGACGCCGCTAGAACCGCCCTTAGATTAGGTGCCGAAAAGGTTTATATCGTCTATCGCCGTTCCATGGAAGAACTTCCCGCTAGGAAGGAAGAAGTGGAACACGCGATCGAGGAAGGCATCGAATTCCGCCTTCTTAATAACCCCGTTGAGATTCTTGGCTACAGTAACCCCGAGAATCCGCGCGACCCCAAAAACGGAACGGTTAAGGGGATGCGTATAATCAAGATGGAACTAGGGGAGCCTGATGAAAAAGGCCGTAGACGTCCTATTGAGATTCCGGGTTCCGAATATGAGATGGACCTCGATACGGTCATTATGGCTATCGGCACTTCGCCTAATCCGCTTATCAAATCAACCACTCCAGGTTTGGAGGTTTCTAAGCGCGGAGGCATCGTCATCGATGAAAACGGCATGAGCAGCATAGAAGGCGTCTTCGCTGGAGGCGATGCTGTAACAGGCGCGGCCACCGTCATATCCGCTATGGGGGCAGGCAAGCTTGCCGCTAGGGGAATCGACGAATACCTTTCAAAGAAAGAATAAGCCATTAAACCTCCAGTATAGGTTAATTCCTTAGATTGCTGGAGGTTTTCGTTTATCATATCTCCGTGAGGTGAAATTATGATCGTCCCTAGCAAAAGAACCTTTCCCTTGCTTCTTTCCGTTTTTCTTATCTCCTGCGGTTCGGCTTCTTCCTCTTCTAGTAGCAAAAAGCCGATCGTTTATGAAGACCTCGATTATTGGTATGAGGAAGAAAACCTTAACGATTATCCGGGAAACGATAAGACAAAAGTAGATCCCGAAACAGTCGTTTTGCCTCCTTATTCAATCCACACAAAGGTTCAGGAAGCCTACCTTCTTTCTGGTATCACAACTGCGCAGGAATTCGCTAAAGGGAATAAGGAATTATCGAAGCCTAACCCGATTATCCTTCAAGCCGAAACAGAAAAAGAGGGGACCCATTACTTTGAAATCTCTAAATATGAGGATTTCTCCGCATCCGAATATTTCACTTCCGAATCCTCTCAAGCGGAAATATACAACTTGGAAGTCGGCCAAAAGTATTATTATCGTTATTCTTTGGAATACGCGAGTTTGAAGAACGCGGAAACCTTTACCTTTACCACCGCTAGTAACGCCCCAAGGAACCTTAATATCGATGGCATCACTAACGTCAGGGACATTGGGGGTTATCCTTCGAAATTAGGCGGGAAGATCAGACAAGGGCTTTTCTATCGCGGGGGAAGACTCAATAAATCCACGCGCGAAGAAGTGGAAATCCAAATCACCGAGAAAGGTCGCGAAGAACTTGTTGATAGATTGGGGGTCAAAGAGGAAATCGATCTCCGTATGGACGAATCCTGCACCTCTGAACAAACCGAATACGGCCAAATGAAAGACGGTTTAATCGAAGGCCTTCATTACAACCGTTTCCCCATCGATTGGCATATCTCCAACCAAATGTTGGGCGCTACCGACGTAATCTCGAGGATCTTTACTTTCCTTGGGGATACCTCCCATTATCCCGTTTATATTCATTGCAACATCGGGACCGATAGGACCGGATTGATTTGTTTCTTGTTGGAAAGCCTCCTAGGTTTACCCTACGAAAACGTTTTCCGTGATTATCTCTTCTCCAATTTCGGGGATATCGAAGACAATCCCCGCGATTACAAAAAGCTAACCTCGGCTTATTACAAGGTCCTGATTTCCGAAGATGGCGACAACATGCACCAGAAAACCTACAATTACCTTCTTTCCTGCGGCGTGAGCGAGGAAAATCTTGATAATATCATCGATTTATTCATCGAACCCTCTGTAAAAATCGATTAAGTGATTTATTCACTTATAAGTGTTTTGGGGTGTATAATAAACCCAAATAAAAACAAACGAGTTTTTCAAAACGGAAAGGAAAATCTATGGCGTTTGGTATCTTACATGATTACCTCATGGGTCAATCGATTAATGCCTATGAGTATTTCGGCTGCCATTTCGGCGTGAAGGAAATCGAAGAAGAGAAGACTTATAAGGATAAGGCAGGCAAGACCCGCCGCCGCAAGGTCAAAAAGGAAGTTAAAGGCGCGTATTTCCGTCTTTATGCCCCTATGGCGGAAGATGTCTCCGTCATCGGTGAATTCAATGGTTGGGATGTCCGCACCCATAAACTTGCCAAAGTCGATCCATGTGGGGCCTGGGAGACTTTCATCCCCGGTATCACTGACTATCAATCCTACAAATATCATTTCCGTAATGCCAAAGGCGAATACGTCGATAAGGCCGACCCCTTTGCCTTCTATAGCGAATTCCGTCCACAAACCTGCTCCAGATGCTATGACATCGAGGGCTTCCCTTGGATGGATGGCGATTGGCTGGCTGGACGCACTCGCAACTTCGATAAGCCGATGTCCATCTACGAGATGCATTTAGGCTCATGGAAAGGCAAGATTTACGATAGATATCCTTCCTATGAGGAAGTCGCGGATTATTTGATCCCCTATCTCCAGGAAACCGGTTATACCCACGTCGAGATCATGCCGATCACCCAATATCCATTCGATGGTTCTTGGGGATATCAGGCCACTGGTTTCTTCTCCGTCGATTCCCGTTATGGAAACCCCAAGCAACTTATGAGCTTTGTCGATAGGCTCCATCGCGCAGGCTTCGGCGTCATCCTCGATTTCGCCCCCGTCCATTTCGCGACCGATTCCTATGCTCTCAGGGAATTCGATGGCACTTGCTTATATGAATATAGCGACCCCGCCCATACGATTTCACCTTGGGGGAGCGCCCAATTTGACCTAGGCAAAGATCCGGTCAGAAGCTTCCTGATGTCCGCGATGAACTATTTCCTCACCTATTTCCATTTCGATGGCATCCGCGTCGACGCGGTCAGCAACATCGTCTTCTGGGATGGCAACAAAGCCAAAGGCGAGAATACCGGGGCCACCGAATTCATCCGCCGTCTCAATGGCAAAATCCATTATGCCCATCCAAGCGTCATGATGATCGCGGAAGACTCCACCGATTTCTCCAAGGTCACCGCCCCCGTCGAATACGGCGGACTCGGTTTCGACTATAAGTGGGACCTCGGCTGGATGAACGATACCTTGAAGTACTATAGCAAGGACCCAGTCTACAAGAAGTACGAGCATAACAAACTCACCTTCTCGATGGCCTATTTCTATTCCGATAACTTCCTTCTCCCCCTTAGCCACGACGAAGTCGTCCACGGAAAAGGCACGATTATCAATAAGATGTGGGGCAATTACGACCAGAAGTTCGATTTGCTACGCAACCTATATACCTATCAATACGCTCACCCGGGCAAGAAGCTCAACTTCATGGGCAACGAACTCGCTTCCTTCGATGAATGGAACGAGAACAAGTCCCTCCCATGGGAACTTCTCTCCTACCCGAAGCATGACTCCGTCAAACGCATGATCCGCGACCTTAACCGCATCTACGCGGCCGAGCCCGCCATGCATTTTGAGGAGCATAACCCATCCCATTTCGCCTGGCTTATGGTCGACAATGCCGATCAAAGCGTCTTCGCCTTCGAAAGGGAAGTCGGCGATTCCGACCTCATCTTCGTCTTCAACATGACCCCGAATTATTATGAGAGGTATTGCATCGGCACCCGTCATGAAGGTATCTATGACGAAATCTTCAATTCCGATAAGGATGTCTATGGCGGTTGGAACCAATATAACGGTCTCCCCGCGACCTCTTGGCCAGAAGAAGGACCGGAAGGCCGTCCGCACCATATGGACATCAAATTAGGCGCTTTCTGCGCTTGCATCTTCAAACGCCGCATCGAAAAAGCGCCAGAGGAGAAGAAAGCCCCCGAGGAAAAGAAGGCTCCAGCCAAGAAAGCCAAAGCCAAGAAATAAGCGACCCATGCATTTAAAAAGCTCATCTTCGCGGATGAGCTTTTATTATGGATTCTCTATTAGCTTCTTCCTTGGCGGCTATATCCTTTTCCCCTATATGAGGTCTCTTCGTCACCGGTTGGGTTAACGATGGAATAACCGATGTTCGTAAGGTGGTCCGCGACCCTTTCTAGTTCAGAAAGGAAGGTGGAATGGAATGGTGAAAGCTGAGTGTTGCATAGATTGGCTTTGATGCGGTTGAAGTGGGCATCGCTAAGACGGGTCTTCATCTCGTCGGTCCTAGCCTCCAAAGCATGGAGTTTTTCCAAATCGGCGGTCTTCTTCAAAGCGAAGACCCTCGCGGAAAGGTTGAACATCTCCTCGATGATTTTCTCCATCTCGTTGAATTCGGCTTTCGCCGTTTCGGAGAAAGCGAGCTCCTCGGATTTCATCTTGGTCGCGCTTTTGAGGAAATTGCACGCGTGGTCGCCGATACGCTCGATATCGTTGATGACATGGTAATAGGAACCGATCTTTCTTTCTTCACGAAGCTCCGCATTCGCGGAAAGGCGGATCATGTAATCGCTGAGGGCGTTATTGATGTAGTCGATTTGGTCCTCTCTTTCCTCTAATTCCTTGGACTTCGAGAAATCCTGATCGACCATTATGTGGTAACCGATGAAGAAATTGACCTTTGCCAAATTGAACATGTTCTCGATTTCTAGCTTAACCTGCATCGCGGCAAGAGCAGGGGTGGCGAGGAGGTTATCATCGATATAACGGAGGGCCTTCCTCTTTCTTTCCTCATCCTTATCGCGGATGACTTTGGTGGAGAATTTCTCCATCAAACGGAAGAAAGGCAAAACGACTATCGCAAAGGCTACGTTATAGATAACCGTGAAGATTGCAAGCAACAAACCGACGTCTTCTGTAGGGAAGGTATTGAGCCAATCGAATAGGGGAACGGAAACTATCCAAACGACGATGGTGACGATGAGGGCGAAGATACTACGGGTGAATACGGCCGCGAAGGTGACCCGCTTTGCCGCGACGTTCGATTTCAAAGCGGCGATAATCGTTGGCATAATTGCTCCGACGGTAGCCCCGATTACGAGGTAGAATCCGCTACTAAGCAAGGCTGGGTTGGCGGCGACCATGACGATAACGATACCATTCGTCGCCGAAGAGCTTTGGGTGATCGCGGTGAGGATAACGCCAAGAAGAAGCAATAGAAGCGGGAAATTGATCGCGGAAAGCATCTGCACCAAGGCGTTGCGGATATCCGTTTGCTTAAAGGCCGCGCTCATGGCCTCAAGCCCAAAGAAGAGGATGCCAAAGCCGATAAGGATTTCGCCAAAAGCCTTTAAGGAAGGCGAACGGAAGAAGCCAAGGACGAAGCCGATGAAGGCCACTGCCATGAGGAAGGTCGAGAAGGAGAAGGTCGATAAGGAGACCAATACGCCGGTGACGGTCGTACCGATATAGGCTCCGACCAAAACGGAGAAGCCCTGGATAAAGGACATGACTCCCGCCCCAAGGAAACCTACGACCATGACGCTGGTCGCTGAAGAGGATTGGATAATCGCGGTGGTCCCCGCCCCGATTGCGATTGAGGCAAGACGGTTATCCTTTATCTTCCTAAAAAGAGTCTTGATGCGGTGTCCTGCGCTTTTCTTAAGCCCGGAGGACATCATGCTCATCCCGGTGACGAAGACGACTAGGCCGACGAGAAGCTTGATGATAGTAGTGGCGATTTCCATAAGATGATTCTATTTTAACCATTCGGAAAGGATATTTATAGATAAATATTTTGGTAAGAAAAACGGCCCATAACGAGCCGTTAATCGGATTTTTCTTATATTAGGCTAGATAGGCCTTATACGTGGTGACTTCTGGTACGACCTCACCATCGATTTGGAGACCGCATGGCTGATCGAAGGTGACCTCGACGCATTTGCCTTGCTGGAAATAGGCCCATTTCTTTCCGACGTGTTTTCCTTTTTGGATGCCCGGGAAAGCAAGAAGGGTCCTGATCCTGCCCTTTTTGTTGACGCAGACGAAGGTCAAGAAATCGGAATTCCTCTTCTGGTCTGGGGCAATCTTCATGCCGCCGCCATAATAACGGCCGTTCATGCAGGAAGCTAACCAAACGCCTTCGAAGGTAAGGGGTTCTCCGCCATCGATTGTAACGGTGGCCTTGCGAGGAATGAACGGTCCAAGAAGGAGGCTGATGGAGATCTTGCTGTAATTGATGTCGGTTTCGCCGGCTTTGAGTTTTTCTTCGGCGACGACGCAGCATTCGCCATCGACACCGAATCCGATGCCGTTGATGAAGCGATATGTTTTGCCCTTAACCTCAACGCGGGGGAGACCGACGAGGAAATTGTTGATCCTATAAAGGTTATTGACCGGCTCGACGTATTCCTTGATGTCATTAAGGAAGTCGTTCCCGGTTCCGGCCGCATAAAGATAGACGGGAACGTTTGGGATTTCCTCGATATGGTTAATGAAATAATTGAGGGTTCCGTCTCCTCCAAGAATGGCGAGTTCGTCCCCTTCCTTCAACCCCTTGCAGAATTCGTTAAGTTCGATGGAGGCGCTATCGGTGCAATTGACTTCCAATCCGGCGCCTTGAAGTGCGGCCGCCGCTTCTTGGGCACTTTCCGTTCCTTTTCCGCCATCGGCATGGGGGTTATAGAGCAAATGGAGCATGATGTGTTTTCCTTTCACTTGTTTTTGCTTGCTTGATATTAAACCTCTCGGGAAAGTTTTTCATCTAATTTTTCCCCTTTTGCCCAAATTGACGGAAAAAGAGCCCTGATTTATCCTTTGAAAAGGAGAAGGCCAATGGAAAAGAAACGGGTTTTGTTCCTCTGCCACGGCAATATATGCCGTTCCGCCGCCGCGGAAGCGATCTTTTCTTATCTTGCTAAGCAAAAAGGACTCTCCCATCTATTCGAAATCGATTCCGCGGGCGTTTCCGATGAGGAAGAAGGAAATTCGATGTATTTCCCGATGAAAGGGGAACTTAGCATGCGTGGAATCCCAATCCCTCCCCATAGGGCAAGGGAAGTCACCATAAGCGACATGGAACACTTCGACATAATCCTATATATGGATGAATCGAATAAGACGCTTTTGACATACGCGGGTCTATTCAATAGCAAATGCAAGAAGATGACCTTCCTTAATCCGGAATTCAAAGAAATCGAGGACCCTTGGTATACAAGGCGCTTCAAAAAGGTCGTTGATGAATTGCTTGTTTGCTGCAAGTCTCTTTTAGATTACCTGATGGATTAGTTTTACTTACCCCCTAGGCCTATTTAATATAAAATCCTATTAGGAAAAGGAGTTTTGCCATGAGCAAATCCAAAGTTTATTTTACCGAATCCCTTGATAATCTGGCCCCGTTACGCTTGTTGGAGGCCTTAGGAAAGAAACTCGAAGGCAAAATCCTTGCGAAAGTCCATTCTGGTGAAGAAGGGAATCAAAATTTCCTTAAGCCCGATTTTTGGCTTCCGACCATCAAGAAACTCAACGCTACGGTCGGCGAATGCAATACCGCTTACGAAGGAAGCCGCGATACAAGTGACAAACATCTCCAATTGTTGAAGAAACACGGTTGGATCAATACCGATTTCCCCTTTGATTTGATGGATGAAGAAGGGCCTGACATGGTTTTGCCAATTGGCTTAGAAGGACATCTAGGCGTCGATTATGTTGGCAAGAACCTCGCTAAATACGATTCCATCATTGTCCTTTCCCATTTCAAGGGCCATCCAATGGGCGGTTATGGAGGTGCCTTAAAACAGCTTTCCATTGGCTTTGCTTCGAGCTTTGGCAAAGCCCATATCCATTGCGCGGGCGATCCTGATCATTCCAAAATCTGGACGGCCCCACATGATGATTTCCTCGAATCGATGGCTGAAGCTGCCTATTGCGTCAATAACCTATACAAGGGAAAGGCGATATATATCAACGCGATGATCAACCTTTCCGTCGACTGCGATTGCTGCTCGGTGGCCGAAGACCCCTGCATGAAGGATATCGGAATCCTTATCTCCGATGACCCCGTCGCGATCGATAGGGCTTGCATCGATTTGGTCAAGAATAGCAGCGATTCTGGAAAGGCCCATTTCCTTGAAAGGGTCCGTTCCAGAAACGGCGAACACACGATTGACCATGCCGCGAAACTCGGCGTGGGCAATCAGGATTACGAGCTCATTCGCATCTAAAATTAAATAATTTTTCCCCTTTTTCAAAAATTTTTCATTTTCGTGAGCCAAAATTGGATTTTTTCCACTATTAGTTAGTAGAGGCGAAAAAAAGTAGTCTCTCCGTTCCAGGGTTCGGGTAAGCCCATCTAACAGTTGGGAAAAAACTGGTGAGGTAACTCAGGAATATCCTTATAAGTCGGTAAACAAAAAACCTAAAATGGCTACGTTTATCGACGAAAATGACTACCGTTTCCCGGGAATGGCGGTTATCCTGGCACCCTCGGGCCGAGGGGAAGAGCTTGCGCAGCCATCTTTGGCGATCAAGAAGATTGATATCGGGCCACGATTCGGACTCGTGTGATCCTCTCTTTGTTGCAAGACAAAGTGGGAGCCGCACTCCTTGACAGCCTCATCGTGATTTGATTGAAATCAGACCACGGACTGAAAATCCAGTGTTGGTTCTCCTTTGCTGTTAAACAAGCGATACCAACTCGCGGATCCACGTTGTTGCTGATATGTGATGCTTATGAAGCCGAGCACTAAGTCAGCAAAAATCAAATGTCCCTCGGGCGGAGGGCAAATGCCTGTTAGCCTATTTGGGCGAGCAGGAAAAATCGCCACTCGAATCTCGTACGGTCAGCCGCAGGACCCAAACTTGCGGCCTAACCCCTGCCTATGGGTGAACTTTAGGTGGGGGTTCGCTTTATTTAAAGCCAGGCATGTCGTAAAATACTAAATAGGAGAAGAACATTTTAACCCCATGCAGAAGAACCACTTGATGAACGAAGGCCCCTTATTGAATGAAGAAGGGAATTTGGCTGAGCCTGGTTATGCCTTTTCCCTTGTCAAAGAGTATTCCCGTTCGGCCATCAAAGCCCCGAAATGGCGGATAAAGGAATGGGATTATTACTACATCGGCAACGACGATTATGGCCTCGCCCTAACAATCGCGGATAACGGCTACATGTCGATGGCTTCGATTTCCTTGCTCGATTTCAAGACCAGAAAAGAAGAGACCCTCTCGAAAATCGGCCTCTTCCCTATGGGCAAGCTGCATTTGCCCTCCTCTTCCAAATCTGGGGAAAGCAAAATCGAGGGCAAGGGTTTCGATTTCTCCTTTGTTAACGACGGGAAAACCCGTCATCTTCTTTGCCATATCAAGGAATTCGGAAAGAAGAAGGAGACCTTTAGGGCGGACATCCTGCTTGAAGAAACCACTGACGATAGCCTTGTAATCGCGACCCCGTTTAGGAAAAAGGCCCATTTCTATTACAATCAGAAAATCAATTGCCTTAGAGCCCATGGATATGCAAAACATGGGGATAAAACCTATGATTTCAATTCTTCGTTTGGGGTCCTCGATTGGGGAAGAGGGGTTTGGACTTATCGGAATACCTGGTATTGGTCTTCCCTTTCTTCGATGTATAACGGCCATTTGATTGGTTGGAATCTCGGATATGGTTTTGGCGATACCTCCGCCGCCAGCGAGAACATCTTCTATCTCGATGGGAAGGCCTTCAAATTAGGGGATGTGAAAATGGAAATACCCTTAACCAAGAATGGCGATGATTACCTTTCCGCTTGGCGTTTCCATTCCTCAAACGGGGATATCAATATAACCTTTAATCCGATAATCGACCGTCACGCGGACACTAATCTCCTTATTTTAAGGAGCAATCAACATCAGGTGTTTGGCTTGTTCTCTGGTACCATTCTTCTTGATGGAACCCCATTCCAATTCGAAAACGTCATGGGCTTCGCCGAAAAAGTCTATAACAAGTGGTGATTATCTAACGAGAATCTCCCTTTCCAGACTATCGTCGGGGAAGGAGATTTTTATTTTGGCGATCGTTGGTTTCTTAACCGGAAGGCTCCTAACGAAGATCGCGCTAGATCCCCCGACTAGAGGGAAGGTATCGGGTCCAAGAAGAGCGATTGGCCCGGAAAGTTCAACTTTGCAGACATCGAAGGAATAGAAGGACTGCATCCCGTATTCGTTCCTTTTGATGATGGAGACGCGCTTGGCGTCATAGCTGTCCCCGTTAACAAGCTCCTCCGGGGCTTTGACTTCATAATGGAAACGATGACTAGTTCCAATTGTCTTCTCGACCATCATCTTGCCATCCTTATACCCTCGGATTGAGAAGAAATCGGCCCGATTCACGCTACCCATGTATTTGTTATAGAGGTTTTGGAGGTCAGGCATCCTTAGATGGTGCTTTGCCAAAATGCGCAATCCAGTTGCCTTTTCCCTTAGGGAGAGCCCGCTTAATCCGCCTGTCGCAGAGAAGGAATTCAAGGCCTTGGTCAAAAAGGCCTTTTCCTTGTTGTTGAAGGAAGGTTCATCAAAGGTATCGCCGATGAAATCATCAATCCAAATCGGGGCGTGTGGGAGGTTGGGATAATCTTTCTTATTTGGCAAGAACCTACCGATGAAAACGTCGTTTTTGTATAGATCGACGTAATCCATGTTGGTGAAAACCACGAATGGCTTCAATAGCGATTCGTCCTCATCCCCCTTATCTAAAGTACTGCAAACCTCCAAGAAAGGTTCTTTTTTGAGTGTTCCATAGAAGAAAGCGGCGTATTTAGGGTTACGGAAGATATCGTAAACGCCGTGGTAGCAGATGCGGTCACCTGAGCCAAATTCGACGTGGGTGTTGTAATCGAAGGCACACCAAGAGAGCTCTCCACAAAGGTCATCATAGCCAAAGGCGTCATCAGCGACCCTCGCATGTCTAAGCGCATGGGTTATGCGCCTTTCGACGTTATCGAAGGGCTTTGTTGGATACATGTGTCCATTATTTTCGGTGACGAGCTTCGGTTTGCCTTTAGCGGTTGGATATGTTTTCGGGGCATCGAGGCCATGGAGAAGGTCATGCTCGGAGAAGTCGTTAAAGGCAAAAATGTCTTCAAGGAGTTCACTGTCTTTGAAATTCCTGACGCCCAACGATTTACGGAATGGATCAAGTTCATGATGGACGGCCCTAATGCGGGAATACAAATCGTTATCGTCGCCTGATTCATCAATTCGCAAACCATAGGCGATAAGACAAGGATGATGACGTTCTTTTATGATCAATCTACGCGCGAAATCGACGCAGTTATCGCGCCATTCCTTTTCCTTCCCGATATGCTGCCATCCGGGGATTTCATCAATTAGGAGCAATCCTAACCTGTCGCATTCATTAAGGAAGGATTCGTCATCCGCATAATGTGAAGTGCGGACCACGTTAATCCCGGAGTCCTTTAATAGCCTAGCATCCTCGATATTGAGGGAATCGCTGGAAGCCATGCCTATATAGGGATATGACTGATGGCGGTTAAGACCTATCAATTTGGTTTTCTTGCCATTGATGAAGAAGCCTTCCTCCTTCCATTCGATATCGCGGAAGCCAAGAAGCCTCGTGTAAACATGTTCGCCATAGGTGGCCTTAAGGGTATAGAGCTTTGGGTTATCGATATCCCATGGGATGATTCCTTCGACTTCGAAATCGGGTTTAAGGCTTTCGGCAATCTTCTTTTCGCCATCAAAAAGTTCGAAAACGGTATCGGATTTCGATGGCCTTCCTCCATAAGTTACCTTTAAGGACAGCCTTCCATCCTTGCTAGCAAGAGGATAAATGTCCTTGATATAGGAGAAGGGGTAGGAATCAAGATAGGCTTTGCGATAGATTCCTCCAAAAGTGAGGTAATCGACGATATGGCCAAAAGGGGGGATAAGCGGGTCTTCGGAAGAATCCACGACGACCACAAGGCGGTTGCCCGTTTTCTTGATGGAGTCGCTTACATCGATTTCGATAGGGAAGAACCCAGAAATGAATTCGCCTAGTTCCTTGCCGTTAAGATAGAAGGTGGCCTTAAGCATAATGCCATCAAAATGGAGCATCTTAATGGGCAAGGACGGGTTTTTGTCATCGAATTCCAAGAAATAGGTGAATAGGCCTTGGTAAGTCGATTCATCGAAATCATGGTAAGGCAAGGCCTTGACGTTATGCGGTAAATCGATAATGGATGCATCTTTTGGTGTGGATTCGAGGTACGAAGGGTCATAGCCTTCCTTGAATCTCCAGGAAAAATTGATTGGTTGTCTCATAG
>ONFU01000098.1 GCA_900317165.1 uncultured Erysipelotrichaceae bacterium | reverse complement strand
TGTTCCTTTCTCTGTCGGGCGGCGGGGAAGGAAATGCTAAACCAAGGAGGAAAATAGGGAAGCGAAAGTCTTTTGTTGCAATCTTTCTGTCAAGTAACAGAAGCCTGTTCGAAAAACCGCGCCTTGAAGACGCGGATTTTTATTTGTTATAATCCCCTAGCCTATAAAAAAGAAGGAGTACCCATGAAGAAAATCATCATTCTTCCATTATTGTCGGTATTACTCGTCTTTGTTTCGATTGTCTTTGCGATTTTGGCCTTTATCCGTTGGGAAGCCCTTTATTCCTTCCTAACATTCGGTTTTTGCCTAGCTTCTTTGGTTTTAGCGACTATCTACGCCGTAATCGGAAGGAAAAGCGCGCGGAAAATGGCGATAGGCCTTACCCTCACCGTTTCGGTTTTGGTTTCTTTCTTCACTTCCTCAATTGCCCTTTTCAACCTTGTCGGTATTTCCGTTAGGGATAACCGCGATGTAAGGACAATGGAAAAATATGGAACACCAGCCCTTATGGTACAAAATACAAGTGGGGATGGCATCATTATGTTTGGTGAACCTAGGGAGGAAGGCGAAGCCGTTTATGATAACGCGGGCCTAGTTAGGCAGTCTTTAGGCGCGATGTCATGGAAAGAAGTGACTAGTCCTAAGGGAGCATCCGATTCCGAAGACCATTTCGTCTTCTATGTTAAGATCGATTATTATGAAGGCCAGATCAACGTCTATTCTTCGGGGAACGTCGACCTTTCCCTATATAACAAGAATTCAACTGGGAAATTCAATTCCTCCTTCTTTAAATCCGGGGAGACTACCGTTGAGGAAGCCAAAGAAGTCATCGCGATCGCTAGAAAGGTAAGCGACGATTATTTCAAATCCTTCGAGGCCATCGCGATCGCTAGAAAGGTAAGCGACGATTATTTCAAATCCTTCGAGGCCGATAAGGAAAAAGCGATGGTCGAAGGGGATCTTGACCATTTTCTTACCGCGATGGAGGCGAAAGACCTTAAATGGGTCAAATACCAAGGCTCCCTTAAATCCGACGATGGAAGTGTTCTCGCGGCGATCAAAAACGCCAATCACGTCCTAAAGGAAAAATCGAATAACGGAGCCCCCTTCTTCGTGACTTTGTATTATAACTTCGACGAAAAGCAAGGGCACGCGGGCGATTGGTCATATGCGCTTCATAATGACCTCGAGAAGGTCATGTTGAAATACAAATACCTAGATTCCTCTTTGAGGGCTCATTATATGAATTTCTATTACGAAATCACCGTTGAAGAAGGACAAGCAATTACCTCGGCCGCGGACAAACTGACATGAGCGATTAACAAAAATACTTAACCGCCCCTTTGAATTGCTGATATAATAATTTCCAGCATTAGGAGCTAAATATATGGAAATCATCAAATCCGAAAAGGGAAAACTGACGATTCTTACGGGCAAGACCGATATGGGCAAAAGCACCATCACGGTTTACGATGCGAGCGAGAACCTCAAAATCGGGAAAAACGTCATCTTCTTTTCCTATGAATATTGCCAATCCATCATCTATAACAAGCTAATCTCCCATTTCCAGGTCGGCTGGTCTTCATTATTAAGGCTAAATATCGTCGACGCCGCGAAGATGAACATCCATTTCCTCACCGAGATGGTCCGTTCGAAGAAGGAAAGCGTCGACGTCGTCTACATCGATTATCTCGATTTGCTTCGCGAAGCGACGTTCGCGGAAGCTAAATCCGAAGCGGAGACGATGAAGCAGATCCAATCGATCATCAAGGAACTTTCGGAGCTTGCCAAAGAATTAAATATCCCAGTTATCCTCCTCTCCCAAGTCGGCGCCCATAGCGATTTCACCAATACGGTCAACGAACTCGCTAGCTTCACCGAGACGGTCAAGGACAATAACGTCATCAAGATGTTTATCGGCAAGGCCAACATCATCGATTCCCGCATCAATTACGATGATATCGTCCATGTCATCCTAATCGATGGCTACGACCTCCGCCATTTCTCCTCGGTTAACATCAAGGAAATCTACAATCACTGATTCTTCTTCGACTTCTCCAAGGCCTCAACTCCGAGGCCTTTTTCTTTAAAAAAGAAAGGTTAATGTCAAAAAACGCATATTTTTTGCCTGCCATCTAGAAGATGGCCTTTTATTATGCTAACATAAAGTAACTTCTAAGGAGGCTACACATAATGGGCATCAGAATCGCCGCGATGGTCCTTGCGGGCGGAAAAGGAACCCGCTTGAAATCTTTAACGCGGAAAACGGCCAAACCGGCCGTCAGCTATGGGGCGAAATACCGCATCATCGATTTCCCTCTCTCAAACTGTGCGAACTCCGGCATCAACCATGTCGGCGTCCTCACCCAATATGAGTCCAGCGAACTCAACACCTATATCGGAAACGGCAAGAACTGGGGACTTAACGGAGTCAATTCCTTGACCAGTGTCCTCACCCCCCACCAAACCGAGGAAGGCTCTTCCTGGTATAGGGGCACCGCGGATGCGATTTATGAGAACCTCGATTGGCTAGATAGGCTAAATCCGGAGCACGTCCTCATCCTTTCCGGTGACCATATCTATTGCACCACCTTCGATGAGATGCTCGCTCGCCATATCGCCGCGAAGGCCGACTGCACCATTTCGGTCATCGAGGTCCCTTGGGAAGAAGCCTCCCGTTTCGGAATCCTCGAAACCGATGAAAAGGGCAACATCACCGCCTTTAAGGAAAAACCGAAGAACCCAACGAGCAACCTTGCCTCCATGGGTATCTATATCTTCGATTACAAGACTCTCCGCGCCGAACTTATCGCGGATGCTAAGAAAGAGAATTCCCAGCATGATTTCGGCGGTGACATCATCCCGACGATGCTTTCGGAAGGCAAGAGGATGATTTCCTATACCTTCAAAGGCTATTGGAAGGACGTCGGAACGATCGCTTCCCTGCACCAAGCCAATATGGATCTTCTTCTTTCAGGAGACCCGGAGATCAACCTCTTCACCGTCCAAGCTAGCCACCGCATCTATACGGAAGATACCCATGCCGTCCCTCAATATGTCGGACCCAAAGCCAAGATCCGCGACTGCCTTATCAACCAGGGCGCGACGATCCTAGGCGAAGTCGACCATTGCGTCATCTCCGATGGCGTCGTCGTCCAAGAAGGCGCGGTCGTCCGCAATTCCGTCTTGATGGCGGATGCCTATATCGGCAAGAACGCGAGGGTCAACTCGGCCATGTGTGGCCCATCCTCCTTTGTCGGGGAAAACGAAATCATCAACGAGGAGGGGAAGGACATCGCCCTCGTCTCCAAGACCAAGTAGGAGGAATCGAGTTATGAATATGAAAGACGTCATCGGAATGGTCAACTTCCATTCCTCCCCACTCATCCGTCCATTATGCGATTCGAGGTCTTTAGGAAGTACCTCCTTCCTAGGAAGATACGCCTTATGTGACTTCGCTCTTTCCAATTTCTGCAATTCGGGAATCGAGAGGGTCGGACTTCTCGTCAAAGACCATGAAAGGTCGGTTTTGAAGCATGTCGGTTCCATGGATTCATGGGTCCATAACACCAAGACTGGGCAGATGCGTATCCTTTTCAATGAGGCGGCCTGCAATAACCCAGAACTCAACACCGACTTGAATAACATCAAGGAAAACGATTGGATCCTCTATGATTCCAACGCGGACTATGTCATCTTAGCCCCCGTCCATATCATCGCCCCCATCGATTTCCGTCCTCTTCTAGAAAAGCATATCGCGAATAAAGAGAGGATCACCGTCTTGGCCACCAAGATCGATAACCCCAAGGAAGAATACCTTGGGCAGGATATCCTTTCCCTTGACCGCCTAGGATATGTCGAGGACATCCGTCAAAACGATGGCTCCATCGAAGGACCAAGCCTTGCTTCCATGGGCATTGTCATCATTAACCGCACCGTCCTCGCGGACATGATCCATCAATTCCTCCCGAAGAACCCCTACCTCCATTTGGGTGGCTTGGTTTATAGGGCCGCGGTCGAAGGCATTTATAAGGTTAAATGCGAAATCTACGACGGCTATTCCCGTTGCTTCGATTCCTTCAAGCATTATATGGATTATTCCTTCGAAATCCTCGAGAGAGAGCATTTCGACGGTTTGTTCCGTCCGTCTTGGCCAATCTACACGATCACCCAGGATACCCCGCCTTCCATCTACAGTGAGACCGCGAACGTCAGCAATTCCTTCGTCTCTAACGGTTCGACCGTCGAAGGCACCGTCATCAATTCGATCCTTTGCCGTAACGTCAAGGTCGCTAAAGGCGCGGTCGTCCGTAATTCGATCGTCTTCTCCAATACCAAGATAGGCGAGGACGCGGTCGTTGAAAACGCGTTGCTTGATAAATATGGAATCATCACCCGCGGACACCATGTCTCCGGCAAGGAAGATGATCCAATCTACGTGGAGCAAGGTATCATCCTATGAAGATCGCGATGATTGCTTCCGAAGCAAACCCCCTAGCGAAAAGCGGTGGTTTGGCGGATGTCGTCTCCGCGTTATCGGAAGAATACAAAAAGCAGGGGCATGAGGCGATTATCGTTATCCCTTACTATAAATCGATCGATAACAAGCGCCCCGCGGGAGTAGAAATCAAGTGGCTAGGAAGATATGGCGTCGATTTGGGTTGGCGTCATCTTGAAGCGTATGGTTATGGGGACGATGGGGAGAGGTTCGCTTTCTTTGCGTTAGCCTCCATCAGGCTATTGCCTTTCCTTGAATTCGCCCCGGATATCATCCATGTCCATGACTGGCAAAGCGCGATAATCCCAACTTTGTTGAAAGAAAGATTCCACGCGGAAAGCGTCTATGCCCATACCCATACGGTTCTAACGATCCATAACCCTGCCTTCAAAGGCTATCTTGATCCCTATTTCCTCAACGATTTCTTTGGGTTAAGCGACGATTTATTCCATTCAGGAAGAGTTCGCTTCGAAGGACAGGTCTCAACCTTAAAGGCCGGCATCGTCGATGCCGATAAGATCACCACGGTCTCCCCAACCCATCGCGAAGAATTGTTAAGCGAATCCCTTTCCCAAGGGTTATGTGGCATCTTGCGTTTGAGGGAAAACGATTTCTGCGGCATCGTCAATGGGGTTGATGAACTCGAATTCGACCCGAAAAAGGATACACGCATCGCCTTAAATTTCGATGCGAAGAATCTTGTTAAGGGTAAGGAAGCCTGCCGGAAAGACCTATTGTCCTCCGCCGAGATGAAAGATAACGGGGGTCCGATATTTGGACTTGTTTCCCGCCTTACCTATCAAAAAGGCATCGATCTTATTTTGAAAGCCGCCCATTACACCCTCGATAGGGGCGGAAACATCATCGTCCTAGGCTCTGGGGAAGAAGGACTAGAGAACGGGTTACGTTATCTCCAGCAATTCTATCCAAAGCAAGTTCACGCCCATATCGGCTATAGCGATGATTTCGCCCATAAGGTCTACGCGGGAAGCGATTTCTTCCTCATGCCTTCCTTATTCGAACCATGTGGCATTGGCCAGCTTATCGCCGAAAAATACGGCACCCTTCCAGTCGGTAGGCAAACCGGAGGCATTGCCGATACGGTTATTTCCTATAACGGGAAAAACGAGGATAAGGCCAATGGTTTCCTTTTCCGCGATTACGATGAAGGCGGACTTTCCTATGCGATGTTTGAGGCGGAGAAAGTCTATAAGAACAAGACCCTCTTCCATAAACTCCAACGTAATGCCTTAAATACCGATAATTCCTGGGGCAGCAGCGCGAAGCTCTACTTAGGAATCTACGAAGAACTCAATAACCGTAAATAAAGGATCATTCCTTTAAAGAGAACGATATTTATAACACTTTTTCGTTTTGACCATTAAAATCTTATCGTTATGGAAAACCTCGACTCATTGTTAAAGCAATTTGAAGAATGGGATTATCCCTCAACATGGCTAGAGGCAAACCCTGCAAGGAGCAGCTTGACCTTTCGATGCCGATGATGGACGTTTTGAATTCCTCGGCGGATTTAAATTGCGAAGACGGCATCGATTGCCGCAATTACGGGGTCCTCGGAGGCATTGAGGAATGTAAGAGACTCCTAGGGGAAATGATTGAAGTCCCCGCGAAGAATATTTTGATTTTCGGCAATTCCTCAATCGCGGTCATGTATGATCGAATCGCGAATTCCTATATGCACGGGGTCCTTGGTTCCACCCCTTGGTGCAAACTGGATGAGGTCAAATGGCTTTGCCCGGTTCCAGGTTATGACCGTCATTTCTCCATCACCGAATCGTTTGGGATAAAGATGATAAATATCCCCCTTCATGAAGATGGTCCCGATATGGATTTGATTGAGGAATATATCAAAGACGAATCCGTCAAAGGCATTTGGTGCGTTCCTAAATATTCTAATCCTACGGGGGTCACATATTCGGATGAAGTAGTAAGAAGATTCGCTAGGCTAAAACCCGCGGCGAAGGATTTCCGTATCTATTGGGATAACGCCTATTCCGTCCATCATTTATATGAAGATAAGCAGGATTACCTCCTTGAAATAATCTCTGAATGCGAAAAAGCGGGGAACCCCGATTTGGTTTATAAATTCTTTTCCGCCTCAAAGATCACTTTCCCAGGTTCCGCGGTCGCCGGTATCGCTTGTAGCGAGGCCAATATCAAGGAGATAAAGAAGCAGATGTCGGTTATGACAATCGGCTATGACAAGGTAAATGAGCTAAGGCATGTACGCTTTTTCAAGGATTTGGAAGGCATCAAGGCCCATATGAAGAAGCACGCGGACATCCTCCGTCCGAAATTCGAGATGGTGGAAAAGATATTCGAAGAAGAACTAACGGGCTTAGCCTCTTGGACAACCCCGCGCGGCGGTTATTTCATCGCGCTCGAAGTCCCTGGAATCGCTAAGCAAGTAATAACTAGATGCAAGCAAGCAGGGGTTACCCTAACCGATGCCGGAGCCCCTTATCCATATCATAACGATCCCTTGAATTCGACTATACGCATCGCCCCTTCTTATCCTTCGATAGAAGATCTTGAACTTGCCGCGAGGATCCTTTGCCTCGCTATAAAAATCGAACTGGCCCTTCAAAACTAAAGAAAGTCACTTTCTTTTCGTGTTCGCTCGTCCTTTTCTTTGATGATATCAAAGTCTATAATTCCCCTTGCTTTCCCGATAAGGAGGATTTTCCCTATGGCCTATGACTTCAGAACAATCGAAAAGAAGTGGCGTAAGTATTATGAAGACAACAACACCTTCTATTGCGATACCCATGATTTCTCCAAACCGAAATATTATGCGTTAGACATGTTTCCTTATCCTTCTGGACAAGGCCTCCATGTCGGCCATCCCGAAGGCTATACCGCGACCGACATCATCTCGAGGATGAAAAGGATGCAGGGCTATAACGTCCTCCACCCAATGGGCTGGGATGCCTTTGGCTTGCCCGCGGAGCAATTCGCGATTGCCAATAACGTCCATCCAGAAGGCTTCACCAAAAAGAACATCGCCCATTTCAAAGACCAAATCCAAAGCCTTGGCTTCTCCTATGATTGGAGCAAGGAATTCTCCACGACCGACCCATCCTACTATAAATGGACACAGTGGATCTTCCTCGAACTCTTCAAACACGATTTGGCCTATGTCGATGATATCCCCGTCAATTATTGTCCTGAACTAGGGACCGTTCTCGCTAACGAAGAGGTAATAGACGGCAAATCCGAAAGGGGCGGCTATCCCGTCATCCGCATGCCGATGAGGCAATGGGTCCTCCGCATCACCAAATACGCGGACCGTCTCGCGGAAGATCTCGCTTCCTTGGATTGGCCAAAAAGCACCCTTGAGATGCAACGTAACTGGATTGGCAAATCCGAAGGGGTCGCGATCAAATTCGCGGTTGAAGGAAGCAACGAATCCTTCGATGTCTTCACCACCCGCGTCGATACCTTGTTTGGCTGCACCTATTGCTGCCTTGCCCCTGAACATCCTCTAGTTAAGAAGCTAGTAAGCAAGGAACAGGAAAAAGAGGTCCTTGCCTATATCGAATCCGCTTCCCGTAAGAGTGAGCTAACCCGTACCTCCGCGGACGATAAGGAGAAAACCGGCGTCTTCCTCGGCGTCTACGCGATTAACCCGATTAACGGAAAGAAAATCCCCGTCTACGTCGCTGATTACGTTTTAGGTTCATATGGCTCAGGCGCCGTTATGGCGGTCCCCGCCCACGATGAAAGGGATTATGCCTTTGCCAAAAAGCATAACCTCCCAATGATTCAGGTCCTTGAAGGCGATATCTCCGAGAATGCCTTCACTGGAGACTCCAAACATATCAATTCCGATTTCGCGGACGGGCTTGATATAGCCGATGCCAAAGTCGCGATCACCAAACGTCTAGAAGAATTAGGCAAGGGTAAGCGCGTCATCAATTACAAGCTCCGTGACTGGATCTTCTCCCGTCAACGTTATTGGGGTGAACCGATCCCCGTCGTCAAACTCGATGACGGCAGCGAATTCCCTCTCCCAGAAGACGAACTCCCCCTCGTTCTCCCCGAAATGGATGATTATAAACCCGGGAAAGGCGGCAAACCCCCGTTATCGGAAGCCCCCTCTTCTTGGCTTAAATATGAGACCAAAGACGGCAGGAAGGGAGAAAGGGAAACCAACACCATGCCCCAATGGGCAGGATCTTCCTGGTATTACATCCGTTATATCGACCCTCGTAACGACAAGGTCCTCGCGGATAAGGAATTGATGGACCACTGGCTCCCCGTCGATTTATATGTCGGAGGAGCGGAACACGCGGTTCTCCATCTCCTTTATGCGAGGTTCTGGCATAAATTCCTCTTCGATATCGGGGTCGTTTCCTGTAAGGAACCATTCAAGAAGGTCTTCCATCAAGGCATGATTCTTGGGGCGAATGGGGAAAAGATGTCCAAATCCCGCGGGAACGTCGTCAATCCCGATGATATAGTCGCCTCCCATGGCGCGGATTCCCTCCGCTTGTTCGAGATGTTCGCAGGACCACTAGAAGAACAAAAACCCTGGTCCACGACCGGGATCGATGGGGCCTTCCGCTTCATCAATAGGGTCTATCGCCTTATCGATGAGGAAGAGGTTACCGTCGAACTATCCGATGAGAATACGGGCGAGCTCGATTATTCCTATAACTTCCTTGTCAAGAAGGTGAGCGAGGATTATGAGAAACTCGCCTTCAACACGGCGATCGCCGCGATGATGGTCTTCATCAACGATTGCTATAAGGCTAAATCCATTTATCGTCCATATATGGAAGGGTTCGTGAAGATGTTCGCCTGCATCTGTCCTTTCGTTGGGGAGGAGATGTGGGAGAAACTCGGCCATTCGGGCACGATCGCCTATGAGAATTGGCCGACTTACGACGAATCCAAACTCCAAAAGAACGAGGCCAATATCGCCGTTTCGATTAACGGCAAGACGCGCGATGTCATCGCAATGCCGGTCGATATCGAT
>ONFU01000081.1 GCA_900317165.1 uncultured Erysipelotrichaceae bacterium | reverse complement strand
GCGATCGCCCTTCCGTAGGAATAGCATAGCTCAATATCAAAGGATTGGGCTAAGGTCGCAGTCGAAGGATATGAGGTGGCGTTACCAGGATTGGAGGAAAGGACGCTGGTATTCAAGCCACATGGGCCATCTAAATCCATGCAACGCGGTTTTTCGATCGAAGGCAAGGCCGCGGTTCCAAATCCAGCGTGCTGAACGAGGTTGATGGCTTCTTCTTCCGTCAAGGTTTCGACAAGGCGATCGTAAATGCTATCCTCGATCGGTTTGCCGAAGGCATCCATGATTTTTAGGTCGGTCTTCGCCCCGAAAAGAGGTTTCTCGTCGCTTTCGTTGATACGAGGGGCATGGACGCGGTAATTATAGAGGTTCATGGCTTCGCTCATCTCGCGGGGATCGCTTTTCTTTGGGAATGTTTCCTTGAAATTTACGCGGGACATGTAGGCGATATTCTCCCAATCGCCACCATCTATGGAGATGGATAGAAGGGATTCCCTCTCCTTGATGCTCGTCTCCACTTTGGAGATTTGGTTTTCCATGTCGGTGAAGAGATTGCTCACCTCTTTTCCGGTCACGGGGTCATTTGGATATTGGTAACCGATGCGGCGGATGTTATAGATGAAATCAGAGGAGGCCCTTCCTTTAAGAGGATGGGTCTTATGGGCGGAGGAACGGAAGGAAAAACCGTATTTGCCCGCCTCAAGTTCATACCCGACGAAGCCGTTGTTGTTCTTATCGTAACAATCGTAAGATGCTAAATCGCGTAATGGGACGCTTATTCTGACCCTTTCCCCTTTTCCTGGGGATAAGTCTTTGGTTTTGGCGTAGCCTGCCAAAATGACGGAAGGCTTTTCTATTTCGCCTTTGTAATAAGGAGGAAGGCAATAGAGCTCAACGACCTCAGAGCCTTCGACGTTGCCGTTATTCTCAACCCAAATGACGAATTCGAGCGCTCCTTCGCCATCGAGGTTCTGCCCTTCATCGACTTTGGAGGAAGAACCGTCGGATTTGACCATATTCGTTTCCAATACCTGCCAAGAGAAAGAGGTATAGGAAAGGCCATGTCCAAAGGGGTAAGCGACGATTTTCGAGTATTCCTCCTCGCTTAATCCGTTTTCTTCGAATAGCGTTTCGAAATAACGGTATCCGACATAGACGTTCTCGCAATAATCGACATAGTGGGCGTTCCCATTTGCCCTATAGGTATGGGATCCTTGCCTTCCCGAATTGATATAGGCGGGGTTATAGGAAGAATCGGTTAGGAAAGTATCGACGCTTCTTCCGGAAGGGTTTACTTCCCCTAGAAGGATTCTTCCTAAGGAAACGACTCCGCTATTGCCAGGATACCCAATATTGATGATCACGTCGATATCAGGGTCGTTATAAAAAGGGAGTTCCATCGGGTTTCCGCAGTTAAGAACGATAATCAGATTATCAAAACGGGTTTTGAGTTCATTAAGGAGCCAAACCTCGTTCTCGCTTAAGGCGAGGGTTGGTCTTGATTCATCTAGCGTTCCGTTTGATAGGTAGGAGACATGAGGGATATCAAGTTGCTCAGTCGCAGGACGGGAGATCACATACAAAGCCGTATCCGAATAATCGTAAGCGGAATCGAACATGTTTTCCTTATAAAGGTTCGAAGGCAATTCATAGTTTCTAAATAGGACCGATTCCACGACCGAATTGGCGGAGCGGCTCAGTTTTTTGGAATTGTAGAAATCCATTAGTTCGGGATTAGGCTCTAGCCCGGAAGAAATCAGCGATTCATAGAAGGGGACGCGGCCATAATCGCTGGTCCTCGACGATCCTCCGCCTTGGAAAACGAAAAGGGAATCGCTCGAATTGACCCCAAAGACATTTATCTTCTT
This sequence comes from uncultured Erysipelotrichaceae bacterium, assembly GCA_900317165.1. Classification (GTDB taxonomy): domain Bacteria; phylum Bacillota_I; class Bacilli_A; order RFN20; family CAG-826; genus Alloenteromonas. The sequence continues at coordinate 2,800 of ONFU01000081.1, read as the reverse complement.
GTCTTTTAATGGTAATGTCTTGCCCTCGTTTTTAAGCAAAACTATGGAGCGTTCCTCGATCTTTTTGGCTAAGGCGATACCTTCTTCACGGGCGGAAACTTCCTCCGGGGTATCGAAATTTATCCCATCGCCAAAAAGGAATTTGGTGAAATCGGCATCGAAGGAAAAGGCGATGACATTAAGGGCGATAAGCATCGCGGTGACAACCCCGATAAGCGAATAATGGAATTCCCTTGTTTTCAGGAAGCTTTTTCTAGGCATATGCATAGTATGGGCAATTTCCCTATTTTTGGCAAACCAAAAGGGCGGATGGTCTCTTTTTCCTTGACTGATTCCCAAAATTGCCCAAATATCTTCTTCCTTGTATAATCTTGCAAAACAAGGGAAAGAAAATGTACACGATTGCATCAGTTGAGGATTCTCCGCTTGAATATGAGGCTTTGTCGAAAGCCATCGATAGGTTCAATGCGGAAAACAAGGTCGAGATACGCTTGGTCCATTTCAAAAGCGCCGAGCTTTTCCTCTCCTCCTTCGCCTGCAATTTCGACGCCATCTTTCTAGATATCGCCCTTCCTGGAATCTCCGGGATGGATTTGGCCAAATCAATTAGGAAAACCGATAAGGACGTCACCATCCTTTTCATTACCTCCTTAGCCCAGTTCGCGATCAACGGGTATGAGGTCGACGCCTTTGATTTCATCGTCAAACCAATCGTCTATGGGGATTTCGAATTCAAGATGAAGCGTTTGGTCAGACGCCTTTCAACGAAGGAAAGCGCGAAGGTCGTCATCTCCACTTCCGCGAAACAGGTCGCGGTTTCCTCAAGCGAGATCTATTTCGTGGAGATCTCTGGGCATACGATCCTCTACCATACCGCGCACGGGGATTTTGAGGCCTACGATTCCTTAAGGAACGTCGAATCCAAACTCGGGGCCTATAATTTCGTCAAATGCAATTCCTGCTATTTGGTTAACCTCGCCTATGTCGATGGGGTTGAGGGTTTCGATTTGTTGCTTAAGGATTATCGCCTTGCGATATCCCATCCAAAGAAAAAGGATTTCATGAAAACGTTAAACGCCTATTACGGAAGGGTAGGGAAATAAATGTATTCGGGAGCGCTTCTCCTATACCGTCCCTTATTCATGACAGAGCTTCTTATCGCCTGTCTTCTTTTTTCTTTCTCCCTCCCAAAAAGAAAACAGCTTTTTTGGAGGATCACCCTAGCCTTAGTCATTTGCTATGGGGCTTGCTTTGCCTTCCCAACCATTTCCAATCCATTATGGAATACCTTCACCTTCCTCATGCTTTACCTTGTGGCTTTCGGCGCCCATTTTTTGGTCTTCGACGCGGATTGGAAAACCATCCTTTTCGTAACGATCGCCGGCTATAACGTCCAGCATGCCTCCTACGAACTTTACGATTTGTTGTTGCGCCTTACCCAAACCGGAACAGGGGCCGGAAGCTTCTATGATACCGAAGGGGCCAGCGGACTATTCTCGACGCCTTTGCAGGCTCTAGTCTACGCGGGTTCCTATCTATTGTTATATTGGTTGTCCTATGTCTTCTTCGGAAGGCGCATCAAAAAGGGCAACCCCGTCTCCATCCACAATGTCGTGGTCTTCGCGGTCGTCATCGTCTGCTTGGTTTCCGATATCGTCATCAATTCCTTTGTCCTCGACTATACAGAGGAAGCAAGTTACGCGAGCCGTAACATCATTTCCGCCCTCTCCCTCCTTCTTTGCGTCATCGCCCTTACCATGCAATTCGAGGTTGCCGTGCGTTATCGGCTCGATAACGATATCGCGACGCTCAAGGTCGTTAGGAGTAAGGAGAGGGAGCATTACCGCATTTCCAAAGAGAATTCCGAGCTTATCGCCCTTAAGGCCCATGACCTCAGACATCAGATTAGGGAATTAGGCCAACGCAAGGAAATCGCCGCCGAAACGATTGAGGAGATCAGCTCCCTCGTCGATATCTATGATTCCGACATCAAGACGGGGAACACCTCCATGGACTTGATCCTCACCGAGAAGAGCCGCATCTGCTCCAAAAACAAAATCCGTATCTCGATTATGGCGGAAGGAACCGCCTTATCGATGCTTAACGAACCAGATACCTATTCTTTGCTAGGCAATATCCTCGATAATGCGATTGAAGCCGTCAAAAAGCTTCCGGAAGACAAAAGGAGCATCTCCTTCTCGGTCAAGGCTCTTGGAGGGCTTACGACCATCAAGGAAGAAAACCCCTATCTAGAAGGCGAGCTCCGTTTCGGAAGCGATGGCCTTCCATTAACGAGCAAAGCTAATAAGGCCAACCACGGATATGGCGTTAGGTCAATCGATTACGTAGCCAAGAAATATGGTGGCGATCTCACGATCTCCGCTAGCGATGGCATCTATTCCTTATCCTTATTGCTCCCTAAGGAAAAAGACAAAAAGGATTGAGATATCATATCGAAATAGACAAAAAGAAAGCTCGGTCAACGATGGCCGAGCTTTCATTTATTGTGTTTATTTGGAGAGGACCTTGCTGCCCTTTTCAATCATCGCGGCGTGCATGGCGGCGAGTTTGGCGGCTTCGTTCTCTTTACGGCGAGCCTTCTCCAAGGCTTTGGCGTCTTCCGCGGCTCTTTGATCTTCGGTCAATTTGGCACGGCGGGCTTCTTCCGCTTTGGCTTTCTCAGCGGCCTTGGCCTGCTTCTTGGCTTCCGCTTCTTCTTTCTTCTTGACGGCGGCTTCGGCTTTAACGGCTTCAGCTTCTTCGAACTTCTTGAGTTCTTCTTCGAAGTTCAAGCCCTTCT
>ONFU01000040.1 GCA_900317165.1 uncultured Erysipelotrichaceae bacterium | reverse complement strand
TTATTAACGATCATCGATATCGCCGAAGATATCGTTCTCGTCTTCTTCTTTTTGTTCTGGTTTAGCTTCCTCTTGCTTTGGCTCTTCGTTAGAAGCAACTGGTTCAGCTGGTTTTTTACTTCCATCAGTTCCGATTAAACCAAGGACAGAACCGATGATCGGGAGAATGCCGCCGGAAAGGATTGAGAAGACAAGGGCGACGATGACCGGAGTCCTTGCCATGCTCTTTCTCGCCACGAGATAGATAACGGCCGAAACCACAAGAAGGATGGCGGCGATAATGAAGGAAATCGCCATGCTTGGGAACATCACGGTTTGGATTTGCTCCGCTTGCTGGGCATGGGTCCCCGGAAGAGTGGAAGTGATGGTTCCGTTATCTAATCCTTGGATAAGGGCGTTCCTAATTTCTGGGTTGTCCTTCATGGTGAAGAAGACGACTCCAGCGATAAGCAAACCCGCACCGCCGAGAATCGCGAGGATCCCGGAGATTAGAAGCAAAATAGAACCTGCTTTTTTGTAATTCATACTTAATTACTCCTTATATATTCTTTATTTGGCGTTATAAGCGGCTAGGAGAATCTCCTTCTCCTCCTTACTCGGACCAGCATGATGGGCATGGAGATGATAGGTGTTGCTCTTATGGACCGTATCATGGATGATCGTCTTGTCGGTGGAGATGCCGATATAATCACCGATGAAATCATACGCCTTTTCACAAGGAATTCCTTCGCCAAAAAAGCCGTTTTTCATAATTTCCTCTTTTTTGAACAAAGCGAATGAAGGCAAATGCTTCTTCATGGCGGCAAGGAATTGTTCCTCTTTGCCCTCTTTTAGGAAGAAAGAAGCGAGACGTCCCTCAATACTTGGGATTTCCTTAAGGCAATCGTTGAGGTCAGCGAAGGGACCGATATCGACGTATTCGACATCGATTAGGCCGTGGTCAGCGATGACCATAGTCAAGACATCGGGGTTCTCTTTGGTGAATTTATCGACGCACCTAGCCGCGGAAGCGATCATATCGTCAACTTCTTTAGAGGCGACGCCATGATGATGGGTGACCCCGTCAGGATTATTGAAATAGATATAAGCGAACTGTCCGCCTTGGTTTTGGAAGAAATCACCGACCATCGCAGGGGCATCGTCCATCGTCTTTGGTCCTCCAAAGCGTCCACCGACGCCATCTTGGAAGAACATGTGGGCTTTTACGCCTTTTTCAATCATCAATTCGTCAATGGTTTTGATTGGACATAGGCGGAACATGATGCCGTTTTCGACGTTGCTGCCGTCAATTGAAGACTGCGATGGAAAGACGTCTACCGGAATGCCCAATTCCTCGATATGGAGGCTCCATCCAAGCCAACCCGTCTCGATTGGGTATTTGCCGGTAAGTAAAGCGGTCGTGGCCGCGACGGTGGTCGGGGGGTTAGTCGAATAGATCGTCATGTAGCGATGGTCGAGGAAGGTTTTCCCCGCGACATCATGAACATGAAGGTTATATTCGCCCATTCCATCGAAAAGGAACAAAGCCACTTTCTTTCTCCCATCAAGAAGAGAGTCAATCTCGTCAATGCTTTGGTGGAACGGAGCGACTCCGAAGTGCTTGAGGATTGAGGATGAGAGGTTTACGAGTGTTTTAGAACGGTCCCATATCCATGGGGAGGTAAGGATTTTTTCCATAGGAGGGTAAATATACAGGTTAACTTCCCCTTTGCAAAGAAAAATTATCAATTAATGTCGATATAAAACTCAAAGGGCATTAAATCTTATTTTCGAAATCCTCTAGATTATGGAAAATGTCGTCAACGATTACCTTGAGGCCGTTAATTCTATATAAAAGAAAGAAACGATGCTTTTTCAGATGGATTTTTCGATAACCAAGCAAAGCCACTCTTTTGTTTTCACATAACGGGAGAGAGTCGGCCGAAAAAGTTAATCTATCAATTGTCTCTTCCAAATCGGCTAAAAAAGAGGAAAAAGCAGAAGGGTCCAAGAGTTCATCGACAAAGTAAGCTCCAATATAGTCAACTGTCAAAGTTGCATTTTTACTAAAAAGAACTTCAAACTCCATATTTCGATTTCATTGCCTCAACAACAGACTTTGCACCATATACTTCCCCACGGGTTTCTTGTTCGCGTGCAATTTCCAAGCGCATCAAAAGCTCTTCCTCAGTTAGACGCCTCACATTCATTGTTTCCTTTTTCTTGATTTCAAATGGGAAGCCATTATTTGCAACGGCCTGAGTTAAAAACATCCTTATCGCGGATGTCAAATCAGTTCCGAGTTCTTTAAACAAAGCATCTGACTTATTCTTTAATTCTTCATCGATTCTAACCTGAATTGTGGCAGTCATAATCAATCCCCTTTTAAGCATTGATATATTATTCGTTTTATATTGTTTTAGCAATACTTTTGCATTGTATTTGATAAGAAAAAAATCGGCAGGATTTCCCACCGATTCATTGTTTGGTTTTTAATTTAAGGCTTTGATTTCCTTAAGGGCTTTGGAGAATTGGTCAGGGCAGCTTGTTCCCCTGCCATGGCAATTGATGCCTTCTAGCCTAGCGATCGCTTCATCGATATCCATCCCCTTAACAAGGGCGGCGATACCTTGGAGATTACCATGGCATCCCCCGATGACTTCAAGGGAAACGATTTTGTTATCTTCGTAAGCTATGCGCATTTCCCTAGAGCAGACGCCTTTTGGTTGGAAAGTATATTGTTTGACCATTGGTTTCCCTTAGAATTTGACGATCTCGCCGTAGACTTCGTTGGCTCCGCCACCGATAGCGTTGCATTCATCGGTATCGATATGCATGGCAAGGGCGTATTTTGGGGATACGCGGATAACGACATCGCCGAGGATCGCGTCACGGCCAAGGCCTTCGCAGATCTTAACGGCGACGATTTCACCGTTTTCAACGCCAAATCTCTTGGCATCCTCTGGAGTCATATGGACATGGCGTTTGGCGATGATCATGCCTTCTTTGATATCGATGGATTTCCCGGTTTCCGGATTGAAGAGGGTGCAGCCAGGGGTGCCGGCGACGTCTCCGGATTCGCGGACTGGGACATTGGCCTTTAAGGAACGGGCTTCGGTAAGGGAGATCTCGACTTGGTTCTCCTTGCGGACTGGTCCAAGGATGCGGAGTCCTTTGAGGACGTTATCTTTCTTAACGACTTCGCCGGTCTTGCGGTCTTTGATTTCCGCGTGGTAGATGACGTCTAACCTAACTTGCGAAGCGAATTGGCCAGGCTGGGAAAGCTCTTTGATGCATTCTAATTGAGCTCCTTCTCCGCAGAGAGCCTCAAGGGCTTCCTGGGTAACGTGGATATGATGAGCGCTGGTCTCAACGATGAATTTGTTTTCCATAAATGATTTTCAACTGCCTTTCTTTGTGCGGATACATTATAGACATTTCGCCCGCGCATGGGAGGATTATTTTTAAATCCATTCTTCGATGACGGGAGACTGATATTTCGCCTCACGAAATAAAAATAGAGGGGGCATGCATCAAAAAACGAATAAAAACAACACAAATAATCAACTTTAAATTTTCTCTATTGAGAAAAGGAAAGAATGTTCTTATCATTTTCTCCGAAAGGGGGAAAGACCGATGGACGAAGAAGAAAACAAGAACAAAGAAGCCGAAGACGTAGTCGAAAAAGAAAACGATGAAAAGGACGTCCCTTTGTCGGAAGAGACCCCTTTGAACGCGGAAAATAACGAGGAGGAACTCGATGAAAGCGAAGTCACCTCCGAAGAGATCAACGACGAACGTATCTCGCCCGAAATCCTTGAAGACGCAATTAAGCGTCGCGACCTTGCGAAACTAAAGGATATTTTCACTTACATTCCGGATATCGATATCGCCCAAGCCGCCAGTGAGCTTGAGGATATCAAAGACCTTATTTACCTATTTAGATTAAGCCCGAGCGAAAACTCCGCGGCCATCTTTGATGAACTTCCGCAGGAAACCAAGGAAGAGCTCGTCAAAGCCATGACCGATAGGGAACTCGTCCGCATCATCAACGAGTCCTCCGCGGACGACCTTGCCGATATCGTCGGGGACATGCCCGCGAATTTGGCTAACAAAGTCCTTAGGGCCGCCGATAAGGACATGAGGCACGACATCAACAAATTGCTCCGTTATGAAGACGATACGGCCGGAGCCATCATGACAACCGAGTTTCTTGAATTCAAATCCAACCTCACCGTTTCCAAGACCATCGAGCTCGTTAGGAAAATCGGTAAGGACGCCGAAACCATTTACACCATCTTCGTTAGAAACGAGAAGAGGAAATTCGTCGGTACCGTTGACCTCGACGATTTGATCTTCGCTAACGGCGATGAAAGGCTATATGAAATCATGGCCAAAGACGCCCCGTTCGTCCACGTCAACACCGATAAGGAAGAGGTCGCGAACATGATGGCGAAATATAACCTCCACGCGATGGCCGTCCTTAACGATGACGATTGCCTTACCGGTATCGTCACCATCGACGATGCTATCGATGTCGCTGTCGAAGAAGCCACCGAAGATATCGAAAAGATGAACGCGGTCGGTACCCTCGATGATTCCTATTTGAATACCAAACCAATCTCAATGGCCAAGAAATGCGTTCCTTGGATCATCGTCTTGTTGGTTTTGGGGACCTTCTCCTCCATGGTTCTTTCCATTTTCCAGGAAAGGCTTTCGGTCCTGCCGGTCCTAGCTGCCTTTATCCCTGTGTTGATGGATACAGGTGGAAACGCTGGCGGACAGACGATCGCCCTTATGATCCGCGGATTGGCCTTGAAGGAATTCGGTCCCAAAGACGCTTGGAAAATCATCAGGAAGGAATTCGTTAGCGCCCTTATCATCTCCGGGTGCATCGCCTTGTTCTCCTTCCTTTGGTTCACGATGGAACAATATACGGGCATCGTCAATAACACTTCCGCTAACGAAGCGATATTCGGGGCTGGAAGCACGGATATCGCCACCATTTGGAATGGACAATGCTGGCAATGGGGCTTCGCGGCTCAGGTCTTCCGCGTATCGGGCCTCGTCTCCTTGACTTTGTTCATCACGACCGTCGTCTCCAAGCTCATCGCCGTTCTCTTGCCGATTACCGCGAGCGCTTTGAAGAAAGACCCGGCAATCGTTTCCCAGCCGATTCTCACCACGATTATCGACGTCTCGAGCCTTCTTATTTATTTCGCGATCGCCGAGGCTTTGGTCCTTTCACTCCTATAATAAACTCACTATTGCATTGAGTTCCCAAATTGATATAATTTGCTTCGCCGTGTGGGGATGGCGGAATTGGTAGACGCGTACGTTTGAGGGGCGTATGGGGGAACCCGTGTGAGTTCAAGTCTCATTCTCCACACCAAATCGAAAAGAATGCGCCGAAGTGATTCGGCGCTTTTTTCATGCTTATAGAAATTAAGAAAATAAGCCATGCGTGTAGCGATATTTCTTCTTCGGCAACAAAAGGAAAGCCTTTGAATGTATAATGTCTTTGCTATGGCATTACTCGAAGCGGAAAACATCGAATTCAATTATTCCGATAAAGACCTTTATTCAGGAATATCTTTCAAACTCAATCCTGGCGAACACGCGGTTTTGGTTGGCATCAATGGTTCAGGAAAGACGACTTTCCTTTCCCTTCTTGTTGGGGATATCAGGCCCGATAAAGGCAAAATAACCTGGGACCCCCATACTTCCTACTCCTATTTAGATCAGCAACTCAAGGTCAAAAACGATATGAGCGTGGTCGCTTATCTATACGGTGTATACGAACCTTTGTTTGCTAAAGAAAGGCAAATGCAAAGCCTTTATGAGAAGGCCGCATTAGGCGAAGACGGTTATGAAAAACTCCTCGATAAGGCCATGCGCCTAGGGGACGAACTCACCAATTCCGGTTTCTATTCCTTGCAGGAAAAAGTCGGAAGGCTCACCGATGGGCTTGGGTTTGAATCAAGCGATTTGGTCAAAAGCCTTGCCACCCTTTCCTCGGGGCAGAGGGAAAAGGCATATCTAGCCAAGATGCTCCTTGAGGAAAAAGACGTTTTATTGATGGATGAGCCCACTAACTTCCTCGATGCCACCCAGGTATCTTGGCTCGCTTCCTATCTGAATTCCTATCCAAAGGCCTTCTTGGTTGTTAGCCACGACGAATCCTTCCTAAGAAGAATCGCGAATGTCGTGTTCTGTTTGGAAAATAGGACCCTAACTAGATACAAAGGCAGTTATGATGATTACCTTGTGGCTCACGAACTTGCCAAAGAACAATACGCGAAGAATTATGAAGCCCAGCAAAGGCATATAAAAAAGGAAGAACAATTCATCGCTTCCCACATAGTTAGGGCCACCAGCGCCAAAGCCGCGAAAAGCCATCGGGCAAGACTATCACACATCAAAAGGCTTGAGGCTCCCAAGAAAGAAGGCGGGGACGTGCACTTCTTTTTCCCATTTTCGCGTCACGTTGGGGAGAAACCTCTAATCGTTGAAGACCTCTCAATCGGCTACGATGGCGAACCGCTTCTCGATCCTATTAGCTTCATTCTCAAAAAAGGCGAGAAGATTGCCATACTCGGACAAAACGGGGTCGGAAAAACCACCTTCATCAAGACCATCCTCAAAAAGATCGATAGCCTAGGCGGATCATTTCGTTTCCTTGAAGGCACCGAAATCAATTATTTCGATAACGACGCCAAAGTGGACCTCTCCCTTTCCCCGTTCGATTACGTGAAATCCTTCTACCCTAATCTTGACAATACGGCGGTTAGAAGCGCATTGGCCGCGGTTGGGGTCAAGAAAGAACTCGCCTTAAGGAAGATGGGCGAACTCTCCGGTGGAGAAAGGACCAAAGCCATCTTTGCCGTCATGACCATGAGGAAAACGAACTTCCTTATCCTCGATGAGCCCACGAACCATTTGGACAAGAAAGCCAAGGAATCCTTATTCGAGGCCATTGATAAATTCGAAGGGTGCGTCATCATCGTCTCGCACGAAAAAGACTTCTATGATGGCTTAGTGGATTATGAACTCCATTTCTAGGAGACCTGTTTTCCTTTTTTGAAACCGAACATCCTAACGAACAGTCTTGTCGTTGGGATCGTTATCCAATAATTGTAGGCGACCAAATCGCCGTTATATAAAACGGAACACTGCCTGAAGTTCTTATCGATATCATCGAGCAAAGCCTTTGAGGATATGTAGACCTCACTTTTGGTAGCCCATTTGTTCGTGGAGGCAAGGAATGATATGTGCTTCGCGGCGTTATCGATGATCGCCGAATTCTCGCATACCCTCTCATAACGGGAAGTATCGAATTTCAAGGAAGAGAGATTGCTAAGAGCCTCCTTATCCGCCTTTGAGAAAACGACCTTCATCGAAAGGAAGTCATCGCCTATTGTCCCAAGAAGCTGGGCCCTTTCTGAAAGAAGGATGTTCATGGCCCTAAGCTTTTTGTTCATTCTCTTATTGAATTCAAGGACGTGGGAGAAGACGAAGAAAAGGACAATAAAATACAAGAAGGCGAGGATTAGGACGATTAGAAGGATGATTTGATAAGCCTGCATGATTTTGCCTCGAGGCATATTGTAAGACTTTAAGTCTTCTCTTTGAAGGAAGTCTTTTTGGCGGGGGAAGCGGAAAATATTATTCGATTATCGTCAATAAATATAGGTTTTCCTACTTTCGCCTATGGCGCTTGGAAGGATATGGGCGATTTGCATGTGTTCAATCATTAAAGTATAATATAATGCCTTGCCCAAGGAGGCAGAAAAGATGAAAAAACCGATTTGCGCAATCCTTTATGACTTTGATTCCACCCTCGCGGTCACCGACATGCAGAATTTTGGGTTTATTCCAAACCTCGGCATGACCCCCGCGGAATTCTGGGGTGAGACCGCGAAGTTCTCCGAACGAACGGGTTGCGAAAGAATCCTTTCCTTCTTGTATACGATGATCGATCAAGCCAAGAAGAAAGGCATCCCCTTAACGCGTGAATACCTTCGCGAATGCGGCAAGAACATCTCATTCTTTCCAGGCGTCACTACTTGGTTCTCTCGCATCAACGCCTATGGTGAGGAGTTAGGGGTCAAGGTTGAGCATTACATCGTTTCTTCCGGGAATAGCGAGATCATCGAAGGATGCTCAATCGCCAAGGAATTCATGAAGATATACGGCTGCGAATACGTTTATGACGAAAACGGTGTCGCCTGCTGGCCAAAGCTCGCGATCAACTACACCCAGAAAACCCAATACTTCTTCCGCATCTCCAAAGGCGCGTATGAGGTCAATGATGATGCCGGGGTCAACGAAAAGGCCAAATCCCGTCGCATCCCTTATTCCAACATCGTCTATATCGGAGATGGAATGACAGACATCCCCTCCATGATCATCGTCAAAAACAACGGCGGGCGTTCCATTGCCGTTTACCCAAAGGGTAAGGAAGAAAAGGTCCAAGACCTCTATGACGATGGCCGCGTCAACTTCATCTCCCCCGCGGATTATTCTTCCGGCAAGAACTTGGAGAAGATTATGAAGCTCATCATCCAATCCATCTCGGTCAACCACCAGTTGAATATCTCCGAAAACCGCGACCGTCCGGCTGACTAAAACCAAATCGAGCTAGGGAATCAGAAAAATTGGTTCCCTTTTTTATTGCCTATTTCTAAATAAAACAAGGGATGCCTGTATTTGTTTTCGCTCTTTTTCAGGCTTATTCATATTGCACATACACGCCCTCGCGCACTTTACTAATTGCCTCCTTCGCGGTTTAATATACCCCGTATGAAAAAGCGCCCTAACCACATCGCCGTAGTTCTCGGGGGAGGCAAGGGGCTGCGCTATGGATCTTCCGTACCGAAACAATACAAGGTTCTCGCCGGAAAACCCTTGATTGCCCACGCCTTGATGACCATCAACTCCTCTCCTGAAGTCGATATGGTTTTCGTTGTCGCCAATCAAGGCGATGAGGAAAGGATGAGGGAGCTCGTCATCCGTTATGGCATTTCCAAATGCCGGGCCATCATCTGCGGCGGGGCATCTAGGCAAGAAAGCGTCAGGAAAGCCCTCGAATATATCAACGCTAACGATGGGAACGACTACGATATCGTCCTTATTCAGGATGGCGATAGGCCAAATATCGACGAAAGGATGATAAAAGAGAATTTCGAGGTCGCCACAAAATATGGCGCCGCCGTCACGGCTTTCTCCTCAACCGATTCGATATTTGTCTCAAATAATGGCGAAACGGTATCCAAATATATCGATAGAAGAAAGGTCTATGCGGTCCAAACGCCCCAGACTTTTAAACTTAGCCTCATCCTCTCAGCCCATAGGGAATTCAAAGATACCATCGCTACCGATGACGCTTCCTTGGTAAGAAGGAAAAGGCATAAGGTCGTTATCGTGCAAGGCGATAGCGAGAATTACAAAATCAACACGCTT
>ONFU01000141.1 GCA_900317165.1 uncultured Erysipelotrichaceae bacterium | reverse complement strand
GTCGATGGAGGTATAGCCATAGCCATATTGCTCGGCAAGGGTGATGAAGAGGTTATCGTCGGAATCGTATCCGAAGACGGCCTTCGTGTATTTGTCGCTATCCTTGAGGATCTTCTTTTCGGCTGGGAGGAGATCGTTATGAGCGACGATCGCTGGGGCAAGTTTGCCAAATAGTTCTTCCCAAGTGAGGCTTTCGATATATGGGACTGTAACGATGCCATTGCCATTAAGGGTTGGGGCGACATCAGATAAATCAAGGCCGACGAGGACGTCCTTGTTATAGAACATCGCCTCGGTTGATTTGGAGAATGGGACGGACCAGGTTCCTTTACGAGGATAGGAACGCCCTTCTTCCATATAGGTTTCGATGATGTCGGCTAAATCGTCTTCGCTCCAGCCATAGTCCTTGTTGTTGATATAGTCATCAAGTTTTAGGACTTTGCCGACTTCCATGATCTGCTCGATGGCGTCAGGATAGCCCATGACGATGGCCCATGACGATGTCTGGATAATTATTGACTGGAATGCCTTCGATGACTTTGTCGATAACGCCTTGATAGGAAGCGGATTCCTTGGTGTTGACGATTTCGATACCAGGTTCGATCTGATTGAAAGCCTTGATATAACTATCGATGTTATCTCCATAAGAGGAGTTGGACATGAATTCAATTTTGACTTTGTGGTCCTCTGGGAAATATGGGCCCTCGTGTGGCCCCACTTCGGAAGAGGAGGATGAAGGAACGACAGGGGTGGATTCACTGCTTCCTGAATCTTCGGTCTCAACCGGGGTAGATGGTTCTTCGCTTGACGGAACGGTTTCGGTTTCGCTGGATTTAGAAGTCTCTGACGGGGTGGTGGAGCTGCTTGTTCCTGGAACAGGGGTATTGCCGCCTCCGCAGGAAGCGAGGAGCATCGCACTGGCTAGGACGAATATCGCTTTGTTGAATTTTGGTTTTATCTAAGAGCATACGCTTCTTAAATCGAATTTAATGGCCTTATCCTTTGATACCGGCGCGGCCAACGCCTTTCATGATGTATTTACGGAAGAATATGAAGAGGAGGAATAACGGGACGGTGACCAAAACGGTCGCGGCCATCTGATAACCATAGGCGGTTATGCCGGCGTCGATATCGACGAAGGCCGAAGAACGAAGACCGTTGGAGATGAGGCGGTATTCCCTCTTGGAGGTGACGAGGTTTGGCCAAACGTAGGAATTCCATGTACCCATGAATTTGAGGATGGTGATGGAGATAAGGGTCGGGGAGGCAAGAGGGACCATGACCTTCCAAAGGAAGCTCCAGTCGGATTTGCCATCGACCTTGGCCGCAAGATAGAGTTCGTTCGGGATCTGTTTGAAGTTCTGTCTTAATAAATAGATATAGAAGACGGAGGTCCAGAACGGGACGATCATCGCAAGATAGGCGTCGAAGATGGTTTGCCCTTCGCCGATCCAACCGAAGGAAGCGACGGTGATGTAGTTCGAGATAACCATCATTTCGCCCGGGATCATCATCGTCATAAGGAAGATGGCGAAGACCGCATCGCGCCCTTTGAAGCGAAGTCTTGCAAAGGCAAAGGCGGCGAGGATCGTCGTAAGCAAAGTTCCCAAAGTCGAGAAGATCGCGACGACGATGGTATTGAACATATAGGTTCCAAAGTCGAAGACCTGGAATACGTGGACGTAGTTGCTCCACATGACGATGGTCGGGAAGAATGTCTGCACGGCCCCGTTGATTTCCTCGTTTTGCTTAAGCGATGTGATGATCATCCAGTAGAATGGGAAGACCACGACGAGGGCAAGAAGAAGAATGAAGATGTAGGTGAAAACCGTGACGATGATATGGGAGACTTTCTCGGCCCTTTTGATGGCATCGACGGTTTTTCCGGCTTCATCAAGGGAGAGGACGATTTCGTTATTGACTTTCACATAACGGAAATCGATGTACTTCTCGCGGGAGACGTTTTCAAGGTTTGTCTGTTCGTTAGCCATTGTTTTGCCTCCTTAATAATGCACTCTCTTCTTGCTGACCGCGAATTGCAAGGCCGTGAAGAGAAGGATGATGACGAAGAGGAAGACCGCCGCGGCCGCAGCATAAGAGGTCTGGGTCGAGAGGTTTTCGTAAATGTAGAAGACGATCGTTTCCATGTTCGGGTCGCCAGCTTTTCCAAGCGTACCAGGACCATTGAACAAACCGACGACGGCCGTATATTCCTTCCACGCCCCGATAAAGGAAGTGATAAGGATATATAGGATCTGTGGCGAAAGTAATGGAACGGTGATTCTCCAAAGGACTTTGGCTTTGGAGGCGGAGTCGATTTGGGCGGCTTGATAGTACTGCTTATCGATACCTTGCAAACCGGAAAGGAAGATAAGGATCTTGAATGGGATGGAGCTCCAAACTATGTAGAAGCAAAGAGGAATCATAGCGGTCCAGCGTTCGGCACCATAAATCCAAATCTTGTCTGGAGTATTGAAGAGGAAGTTGATGACGCCCTTATCGGCGAAGATGACCGAGAAGACCATACC
>ONFU01000091.1 GCA_900317165.1 uncultured Erysipelotrichaceae bacterium | reverse complement strand
CATGATGAGGGCGGTCCAAGCCACCATCCCCAGGATATTGAGATTCCTCTTCGATTTATACCCGATGAAGCCCATTATCGCGAACGCCCCAGCGGAGATACCGAAGGCTTCCCCGATGGTGACGAAGTCGATGCCGGCGATCAGTATGATCGAGAGGGTGATCCCCATGAATATCGAATAGACGATGAAGGCGGGCCAAGCGGAATGGCGTCCGGTCGCGGCGGCTCTTCCAAGGGCTACCGTGCAGATCAACATGCCGATGAAGGAGACGATGACCGAAGCGAAATAAACGATCCAAGGTGTCCTCGAAGCCTCAAAGGCCGTGCCGATATTCCTAAATACTGAATAATCGAACGTCCAGTTTGTGAGCCATCCCGCAAACAACGCCCCTACTCCTACCGCGACTAAGGCCGTAACTAGGAGAGCGACTCCCATGTAGAGGAAGACCTTGCCAATCGCTTTGGAAGTAGAAAGGTCTTCGCTACCGGAATTCGAGGAATAGTTGTTTGTGTTGAGCTCTTGGTAGGATTCCAAAGACATATTCTTACCTTAGATTCTCAATGAGGGCTTGATAGGAGGCGAGCTCAAGGGAAGCTCCACCGACCAAGGCACCATCGATATCGGGTTCGGACATGTATTCGGCGATGTTGTTCGGCTTGACGGAGCCGCCATAGAGGATACGGATTTCCTCGGCGACTTTGCCAAACATATCGCGAAGGACGGCACGGATGGAGGCAATGGTCTCTTCCGCGATTTCCTTAGTGGCGTTTTTGCCGGTTCCAATGGCCCAGATCGGCTCATAGGCGACGACGACTTTGGCGGCTTGTTCGGGGGTTAGGCCCTCAAAGCCTTTGCGGATTTGCTCTTCGACGAAGGAAGCGGTCTTGCCGGCTTCGAAGGTCTCGAGGGATTCACCGCAGCAATAAACGGGGATCATGTCATTGGCAAGGAGAGCCTTGATCTTCGCGTTGCACTTTTCGGAAGTTTCGTTATCGTAGGTCCTTCTCTCGGAATGGCCGAGGATTACCCAATCGATACCGATTTCCTTGAGCATGGGGATGGAGATTTCGCCAGTATAGGCACCATGATCGGCGGCGTGGACGTTTTGCGCGGCGACGATGAGGTTCTTGGTGGCGTTTTCCTTGACGGTCTGCAAGCAGACATATGTTGGGGCAACGCCCAAATCGATGTTGTTGGCAACGGCGTTATCGACCATATCCTTGGAAAGAAGGGCGAACTGCTTTGCTTCGGATGGGGTCTTGTTCATCTTCCAGTTGCCAAGAAGAAGTTTTTTACGCATTTTCGTTTCTCCTAATTAGCGAAGGACGTCGACACCTGGGAGGTGGCCATCGTTCTCGATCATCTCGAGGGAGGCTCCGCCACCGGTGGAAACGTGGCTGAAGCTAGCCTTGTAGCCAAATTGCTTGACCGCGGAAGCGGAATCGCCACCACCGCAAACGGTGAAGGCCTTGCCTTCGAGATCTTTGATAGCTTCGCAGACGGCTTTGGTGCCGGCTTGGAATTCTTCCTGTTCGAAGACGCCCATTGGACCGTTCCAGAAGATCATCTTCGCGGAGAGGATGGCTTTCTTATAGAGTTCCATGGTCTTCGGACCGATATCGACGCCTTGGAAGCCTTCTGGGATATCGCCTTCGACGACTTTGATCACACGGCCTTCGACCGGTTCGAAGGAATCGGTGACGACGGAATCGACTGGAAGGAGGATTTCCTTGCCGGCTTTCTTCGCGTCTTCGACGCAGCGGAGGGCATATTCGAGTTGGTCGTCTTGAACTGGGCTATTGCCGACGTTCTGGCCAAGGGCCTTCTTGAAGGTATAGGCCATGGCGCCGCCGATGATGAGCTTATCGCACTTCTTGAGGAGGGAGTCGATGACTTTGATCTTGTCGGAGACCTTGAATCCGCCGAGGATCGCGATATATGGACGGTCTTCTTTGGCGACTTCGACGCAACGGGTGAGGTTATCGACCTCTTTGATCATGAGGTAGCCTTCGGCGACTGGTTTGCCTTCTGCCTTGAGAATCGCTGGAACACCAACGGTGGAGGCGTGGGCACGGTGAGAAGAGCCAAAGGCGTCGAGGACATAGACATCCGCGAGGGCGGCCCATTCCTTGGCAAGAGCTTCGTCGTTCTTTTCTTCGCCCTTTTCATAACGGGTGTTTTGGACAACAAGGATTTCGCCATCATTTAGTCCGGCGACGGCATTAGCAAGTTCTTCGCCGCGGGTGGCCTTGGAGAAGGAAACCTTGACGGGGGCGACGAGTTCGCCTAAGCGAGCGGCGATTGGGGCCATGTCGTTAGCGGCCTTCATCTCCTCGATCTTCGCTGGATCTGGTTCTTTCCATTTGATTTTGCCGAGGTGGCTCATGAGGATGACTTTGGCGCCGGCATTGACTAAATAGTTGATGGTCGGGAGAGCGGCGCGGATGCGGTTGTCATCACGGATGACTCCGCCTTTTTGGGGGACGTTGAAGTCGACGCGAACGAGGACTTTCAACCCTTTGAGATTTTTGAGGTCTTCAATTGTTTTAAGCATTTTGTTTTTCTCCTTGCTTACAGTGGATATTCTACCACTTCGCACGCGCAAATGTGCAAGCGAAGAAATAATGGAATCGAAAACTCCCAAAGGGGCAAGATTGTCTACTTTCTTTTTGATGTGTGTGGTTGTTTTCAACAAAAGGTGTAGGATAATTTGTAATCATGAGGGAAGACGAATTTAATTCATTTAAACCCGTGAATGAGGACTCATCGAGACGTGTCCATGAATTTTCCCATACCCCGAAGAATGAATCTTTTTTCCAAAAGGAAAACAAAGACGTCCCCTCTTTCAACTCCTCACATACCAAAAACGATTCCGTGAAGGAAAATACCTTCAAGGCGTCGCAAAGGAAAGGATATGCCGAGAATATCACCAAATCGGTAAAGGCCACTTCTGTAGCGACCGCTGGCCATGCCGCGGTGGTTGCGGCGACCGTCATTTCGGTCACCACCGTCTCGACCGTAGTCGGCATCAGCGTCGTTTCCGAAAACAAAATCAATTTGAATTTCACCGACTTCTCCCTTTCTTCGGAGAGGCTCGACTATAGACTCGAATTAGAAGGGGTTCTCGACGAGAAAGACCCATTCTTCCTTTATGTAAGGAACGAGAATTACAGCCAGAAAGTCGAGCTTCATGAAGGCATCAACGAAGGGACTTTCGATGGTCTAGGAAGCAAGCAAGTCTATAACGTCGCGGTAAGGCAAGAACGTTATGGTGGGAAGAATCTTTACGAAGATAGTTTCACTAGCGTGGAGATCTCCCGCGTCTATGGCGTTAGATGGGATAGGATGGCAAATTACTTGACCCATACCATCGATTTTGAACTTAATTACGTTGATGATAGGGACGTCATTTCCGATATCTTCTTCCAACTTAAAGAGGAAGAGCAAGAAGAACCATATCGCTTCGTTTTGAACAAAACCCGCGAGATGCAATCCATCGATATCGCCGATTTGGGCGATCTCGAAGATAGGGTATTTCAATATAACGTTTCCTATTTGGAAAACGGGGAACCAAGGGAAACCGAGTGGCTCGAAACCTTCATCGATGACTGCTCCCTTGGGGTTAGCCGTACCGCGGACTTTGAGAACAACACCTTCGACATCGAGTTAATCTATGTCGATGATTTCAATAGGTTCTCGGATTTCAAACTACTTCTTTCTCCAATGGCTACTGGAACCGCGGATGCTCCTAGCCCAGTTAGTTTCGATATCGAGAAGAAAAACGGTGTCCAAACCATTTCCTACGATGATAGCGAGCTATTCATCGAGACCATGCCCTATACTTACCGCTTCTCCTATTTGGATAAAGGGGTTGAGGTCGTTATGCCTAACGGAGAAGGTGAAATTACCTTTAAGAACAATAACTTTGTCCAGCATGATCCTGAATTTATCGGGGTCGATTGGGACCATAAGGTTACCTTAGGGAGTCGTCTTACCACTTTATCCTTAAATTACACCGATCCCGACAACCGCTTGAGCGAGTTTGTCCTCCATATGGATCTCGCGGATTGGGGCGATCACCTTGAATATCCTCTAGATAAAACGTTAGATCCCCAAACCATCTTCCTAGACGGGCTTGAAATGGTCGATTCATCGATCACCGTATCGGCCTATATCATGTATAAAGACGGCGAAACGGTATCAAGTTTTGATTTGGGAACTGTCGTTTTGGAACCAACTGGATCGAATTTCTCCTACTTCGAAATCAATCCAAACGCCAAATTCTATTCCCGCACCTTCGACGTCTTCCTTGGCTATGAGGATCCAGACGGCAACCTTTCCGATTTCACGTTGACCTTCGAATACGAAGGGAAAAATTATGATGTCGCCTTGCAGGGAATATCGGATTCGCAAACCGCGGAATTCCCTTCCGACATTGAGTTAGACGAAGAAACCACCTATTCCTATACATTTACGTATCATGACGCCGAGTTGGGCGAGGATGTCGTTTACGAATCTAGCAGCATCCAATTCGTCGATTTGGAAAAAGGGTCGATCACCGAATTACTATGGCCCAAAACCGCGAATTCGAAAACCCGCGAATTCACTTTCGGAGTCGATGTCCTTGACCCCCTTAGCCGCATAAGCGACGTTACTCTTTTCCTTCAAACCTCAGGAAGCGACGACGGGGTTGAATTCCCTCTCGACGTAATCGGGGAAGAACAAACCTTTGAAACGGTCGATCCAACAGACGGTTCATACATCATCGATATCTTCTCTTCCTTATATTACGAGGTCCGTTATGTCTATGACGGCACGAAAAACCTAGTCTATGAATCAGGTATGACTTCATTTAGCCCAATCAGTGATTCGGGAATAACGGGGCTTACCTGCGACTTCACGATTTCGAGCACCGATTACATGATGGCCGCGAAAATGGAGTTCAGCACCCCTTCCGATAAATACTCCGGGTATACCTTCCATGTTTTAGATGGCGATACCGAAGTTACTTCCAAACTCTTCGGAGAGGAAGGGCAGCAGCCAGAGGATTGGGTATATCTAGGGATGGCCGATTATTCCACCGGTTCCGATTATTGTGTGAACCTAAATCAAGAATACGATTATCAAATCACGGCATTCTATTACGACGAAACCACCGGAACTGGAGAAGATGAAATCGTCTATTCCGGGAAAGCCACCTTCACCGAAGCGGAGGAGCCTGTTGTCTATGGCGGAAGGGTAATCTCGCAGGAAATCACGCCCACTTCCCCTCAGTTTGGATTGCAGATCCTATATTTCCAAAAAGGAAGCCATTTCAGCAACACAAGCGTTAGGGTCTCCAATCAAGACGGTGAAGCGCACGTTTATAATTACGAGCTTCCTGATCCAAGACAAAACTACACTTATGTCGATATGTCCACTTCAGTCTCTGGCTCATACGATGCGGAGGCATTCGCCAGGTCATTATCTAGCGGAGCCAAAATCGAGTTTATGTATACGCAAGGCAGCATCGAAAGAGCGATCACGATTGCCGAAAACTATGAATTCTATATCAATGGATAGGAGGATAAAACTATGAAAAAAGCTAGGAAAATGGAGAAAAAGGACTTCGCCAAATGGATAGTCTACGGAGTCTTGATGGTCGGGACCATCCTCGGCTTCGTCTTCGCCAAACAGATTTATGGCGTCCAAGTCGGAATCGTCGATGGGGTCATCCAATGGGATCCCCGTTCCGTCTTCAACCAAACCGTTTCCGATAACGCGCTTCTCCAATATCTTTTCCAACACGCTATCCCGAACACAATCAACACGATCCAAATCATTGGAATCGCGGTGACTTTAGGTATCATCCTCCATTATTTGGCCTTGATCACCTTCCATTCCAGGAAAGGCGTCACCATCTCCAAATTGATCGCGAACTTCCTTAAATGGGCGATCGCTATCACCGCCTTCTTCTTGGTTATCAAGGCCTGGGGCGCGGATACCACGACGATGATTGCCTCCGCTGGCGTCATGACCCTTATCATAGGTCTTGGTTCCCAAACCCTCGTCGCCGATATCCTCGCTGGCATCTTCATCGTCTTCGAAAGCGATTTCCAAGTTGGCGATATCGTCATCATCGATGGATGGAGGGGCGAAGTTATCTCCATCGGAATCCGCACCACCAAATTGATGGATGCCGGAGGCAACGTCAAAATCGTCAATAACTCCGAAATCAAATCCCTCATCAACCAAACCAAGGAACTTTCCGTTGCAAAAGCCACGGTTGGTATCTCTTATGACGTCCGTATCGAGAAGGTCGAATCGGTCATCGCCGATAACATCGAGAAGATAAAAGAGGCGATACCTGCCATCGTTGAAGGCCCATTCTATAAGGGTGTCGATGAGCTTGGCGAATCGTCCGTCAACCTCCTTTTCGTTGCCAAATGCAAAGAGGACGACATCTATCAGGTCCAACGTGACCTCAATAGGCAAATCAAGATCATGTTCGACGAAAACGGCATCGAGATTCCATACAATCAAATCGTCGTTCATGAAGCCGAGGAGGCTTCCTCGATGAAAGTCACCAAGAAGGAAGAGCAAAAAGCCACGGAATTCACCGATGAGCAAAGGGAGCTTTCCCGCGGTGTCGAGGAGCAAAAATAATATTTATTTTTCCTTTTTATCTAGCTAATCGGGGAGTATCATCTTGCATATGAACCGGTTTGTGAAGCAAATCCCGAATATGGTCACCCTCGTTAGGATTGGGGCGGCTATTTCCCTTTTCTTCATCGAACCGATGTCAGTTCCTTACCTAATTGTCTGGGGCGTCTGCGGTTTTAGCGATGCCATAGATGGTTTTTTGGCTAGAAAGCTCCACGCGGAATCGAAATTCGGTTCCATCCTCGATAGTTTCAGCGATCTCTTCTTCTATACCGTCATGGTCATCACCTTATGGAACCATATCTTAAGGACTATTGGGGTTCCTGGTTTAATAACTGCAGGGGTAGGCTTATTCTTCCAACTTATTGGCTATGTCATCTGCGCGATCAAATTCCATACCTTCTCCGCGCTCCATACATACGCGAACAAAATCCTTGGGGTTTATTTTTATCTTTTCCCCTTCGCTCTTATTGGCGAGATCTTCCTACTTTACACCATTTATTTCTACACGGGTGCCGCGATCGCCATCTTTGGCGGGCTTGAAGTCTGCGCGATTCATATCATCAACAAAGAATATGACACATCCAGAAAATCGATATTCCTCTTCCTAAGAAAAAAGAAAGAAGAGCCCGATGAGAAAGGAGAGCAAACAGAATGAAAAAGTTTTGCCTTCCACTTCTTTGCGCTTTCCTTCTTTCCTGCGCCCCCGCACCTTCGTCTTCAACCTCGGAAAAACCAAGCGAGACCACCGCGGAATCGACTTCCTCTTCAAGCGAGGAATCGCCTTCTACGTCTTCTTCAACAATAACAATGGAGGAGGAATCCTCATCCTCGGAAACATCTGAACATTCTTCTGAAGAAGAAAGCGAACCAAGCGAATATTCCGACGAGGAATCAGCCTCAGGAGAATATTCTTCCGAGGAATCAAGCGAATCTTCGATTGAAACAAGCGAGGATTCCCCTATCGAATCCAGTGGGGAAGAACCTATCGAAACTTCTTCGGAAGAGCCGATAGAGGAATCTACCGAGG
>ONFU01000092.1 GCA_900317165.1 uncultured Erysipelotrichaceae bacterium | reverse complement strand
AGGCGGTCAAACATATGTTCTTGTTCCTTTCATTATTGAGATGGTTTCACCATTTCCATTTGAAAGAAATGAATTACCGATTCAATATTCCTCTTAATTTAATTATCTCAATTTATTTCAAAATAAAATATAAGGAGAACCGGAAGAATTAAAAAATCGCTTTGCCTTCTTATAAATAAGCTTTTTCTAAGGAAGAGGCCCCTTTCTTATGTGGCACTTCCGTGGCAACGCTAATGATAATATAGGACAAACAAAGGAAATTCCGACGATGAAAAAAGAATTATTAGAAGGCTTAACCGAAGAACAAATCGCGGAAATAAAAGAACCAAAATGCGGCAGCAACATCATCGTTGAAGATTGTGTAGGCAAAAAAGACTATTATTGCAATTCCTGCGGACACGAATTCAACGATAACCTTTGGGAAGATATTAAAAACTTCGTTAATTAATTGGGTAAAACCCATAACAATTGGTTAACGAGAAGAATAGGAGACTGCAATAGCTATACCTGCTTTGTAGAAGCAGGAATAAAGTGGTATAAATTCTATTTGAAGAAGGATTTTTATGATGAAATTTAAAACGGTGCCAATCACCTTAATCACAGGTTACCTCGGAAGTGGGAAAACCACATTGATCAACCACATTTTAAAGAATGCGAAAAACCATAAAATCGCGGTCATTGTCAACGATATCGGCGAAGTCAATATCGACGCTGATTTAATAGTCAATATCGACGCTGATTTAATCGCTAGCGGAGGCATCGTCTCCGGAAAAGACGATTCTTTGGTGGCCCTTTCTAACGGATGCATTTGCTGCACGTTGAAGGAAGATTTAACCAAGCAATTGGCGGATTTGGTCAATTCCAGGAATTTCGATTACATCCTAATCGAGGCTTCCGGCATTTGCGAACCCGTCCCTATCGCTCAGACCATCACCTATATGGAAGAGGAATTCGATAGGCAAAAACTACCCAAATTCTATACACTGGATTCCATTACCGATGAATTCGGCTGCGGAGAAGCGTTAAAAGAGACGGAAAGAGAAGAAGAAAACCTCGAAAACCTCGTTATCCAGCAATTGGAATTCTGCGACATCGTTTTGCTAAACAAAGTCAGTGAGATTTCCGAAGAAGAACTAAAGAAGGTGAAGATAGCGATTAAAGGCATCCAACCTGAAGCAAAGATCATCGAATGCGATTATTGCAACGTCGATATCGATGAGCTCGTCGATAACCATCTATTCGACTTCGACAAGGCCGCGGGAAGATGACGATGACGATGACGACGAACATGAGCACCACGAACACGGTCATCACCATCACCATCACGGCATCGAAAACGAAGAAGAAGGCACTGCTTTGGAATATGACATCAACACCTTCGTCTATTATCGTAGAAAGTCCTTTAACAAGGAGTTGTTCATGAAATGGGTAGAGGAATCCCCAAAGCATAAAATCATCCGAGCGAAAGGCGTCTGCTATTTTTCCGATGATGAGAAAAACCTCTATATCTATGAAAGTGCCGGCAGGCAGAGGACCTTGACCTGCCATGGAAAGTGGCTTTCTGAGCGCATCAGCAAGCAACAGATTAAAAACCTTCTAAAAACCGATAAAAACTACGCGCATGATTGGGATGACCAATATAAGGAAAAACTAATCAAGCTTGTCTTTATCGGACAAAACCTAGACGAAAAGGCAATTAGAAACGAATTAGATCAAATCTAATCGCGAATCGAATTATTGTTAGGCCGCCCCCATCATAGGCATTTAACCGATGGGGGTTTTCAATAGTTAGAGAAATTTATAGGGGAATAATCAGGGGTGGCTGGCTAATGGTCGGCGACGAATACGCTACGGTTAACGTCAGCCTCCCCTCTTTTGGCTTGCCATATGGCAACAGCTTTATGTCGCACGCGTTATTCGGCATGAAAGTCACAAATATGTCTAGCGGAAGCGACGCCACCAGCGATTTTGCCAATCTCAATCAATTGAAAGATATGATTTCATAGATTTAGGGGAAGTGGAATTTCCAGAAGAAAGCAACTCATACAACATCTATAAGATCGAGAATAGCTTGGGATACATTATTTTTGAGTCTTCCACCATATTCCACGTCCATACAGAGGATGGGAAATACGGCGCCTACCAAATCGTGAATGGCGTTTCTTTCGATCAACTTCGCGGAAGCGAACAATGATCAAAAGTCAAAATAGTTGATACATCCCACGGTATTTCACCCATCGATACAAAACGGAATGGGGTTTTATTGATGCTAGATAGCATCTTTAAGAAGGCTATTTTTCATTTGTTGTCCAGAATCGAAGGCTTGAACGGATCCTCGTCCGTAGGCTTGGTCCCCTGCTCCACCGTTTCCGGGTTAATGTAATAGGGTCCGGGCGCGTACTTGGAGACGATGAAGTCCATGAGTTCTTCTTTGGTCTGGTACTTCCCCGGTTCGCTCGGATTATCAGCGATTACCTTGCGCAGGCGATTTGCATCGTCGTTTCAGAGGATTTCCCACTGCCCGTTCCTCGGACTGCCAATTCTGCGCAATTCACCACGTTCCGTCATCGTTTTTATCGCCCGTAGCACGGTACTCCTAGAAAGCCCCACCCTCTCTCCGATTTGGGTGACGCTGACACGGGGGTTGCCCCGCATTTCAGTGAGGATGAGCTCCTCGATGTCCTTGCGGGAGTGGGCGGTTTCGCCGCCGACAACAGTTCCTTTCGCACTGAAGCGGGCGTTCTCAATGGTCACGACGAAAAACTCATCGTCGCTCCTGAACCGAACGTGACGCCCACCGCCGAAAAGAGCGTTGGTCCTGTTTGAGATATTGGCAAGGCCTGATCCGCGTCTATTCATCAGGTGCATTCTGTGGAAGAGGTCCGCAATGACGGGATTCCTTCGTTTGGACTCCATCACTGACTCAACGGTGTCTGGCACCTTTTTTCCAGAATACATGCCGCCCGGAGAGGTAATCTCGATTCTATCGTTGTATATGTTCAGCACAACCTCCGCGCCCACGATGTTGTAGTCCCTGTGGACGATAGCATTGACCAGCGCCTCCTTCACCGCCTCGTAGTCGTATTCACTCTCGTAGACGGTGTCACCGTTCTGCTTTCGCCACGATCTTTTCGTATTGTCCTCGAAGAAAGCCATGGCGCGGTCAAGTTGGATGAGAAGGGACCCGCTCACCTCCAAATCGGCCAACACCGTTTCCTCGCTCACCTTGTCCGTGCCGTTCCACCTCGTGCAGAAAACGCGACATTGTCTTAACTTGTTTGAGTCGGCAAGCAGAAGACCACCCCGTGTCAGGAGGTCCCCGTCTGCAAGGCCAAAGGATTCGTAGTCCTCTCTCTCAAATCGGACCCCCGCCATTGAAAGATACTTCGATGTCAGATATGTGAACGAATAATCATCTTTTCTCTCGTTCGTCAAAATGGCGTCGTAAGTTTGGCCCAAGCCCTTGAGAATCAGCTCGTTGAGAATATAGGACGGGGCGGGGATGGATTGATCGCCCGACCTGACGAAGGCGATCTTGTTCCCATCCGCGCTGTAGTAATATGGGGTGAACTGCCCCTTGCTAACCTGTAGTTCGAGGACGATGGCGGAATCAAGTTCATGCGGGATGAGGCGAAAGATCGGGGTGGGATCGATCCTGGTTTTGATCAGATCGCTGATGGCAGCGATCACTTCTTTGGGGTTCTCGACCCCTCTGACGGTGTTCTCGTCCGTTATGCCGAAAAACAGGGATCCACCAACCCCGTTCGCGAAGGCGGAAACACTTTTCAGCCAGCTCTTCGGCTTTCTGACCTCCATCTCCTGTTTGAAATCGTAATCAGTGCATTCTTCTAACAGTCTAAGCATTATGTTCATCCTCGCTTTCCACCGATATTATAAACTGTTGACGCCAATCGTGACACCGATTTTGACACCGATGACACCAATCGTGACACCAATCGCTAACCATTTAGACCAATCAATACTGGAGCGGTAATCAATTAGCAGGAGCCATGTTTCGTGAAGGTGAAAAGGACATTTGGCGCCACGGGGAAACCATTCGTTTTTAGAGTTTCCGAACTCACGTTTTCTATTAAGTTCACAAGATGGTGGCTGAGGGCGACAAGAGTTTGCCATACATTTTATTTGGTAATTTATTTAGTACTTTATTTAGTAATTAATCAAGTAAAGCCAGCCCTCGCGAAAAAACGTTGCCCTCCCGCCACTTCGATGGACGCTTAGATTTGCGCTTATCCCAACGTCGTTATCAGCAAAGGGCGTCGCAACAATATTCAAAGCTTCCCATTTGGTTCAAAAAACGACACCGATTTGGGCGCAATAAAGTCCAGGCGCAGTTTTAGTTATCGCCTTACACTTTCTGTTAAGAGCATCGCTTAGTGGCTGAGAAAAAATTAGTCAGTAAAACCATGCTTTTTGCCGCTTGAAAACCAGGGATTTTTACTACGAATTTTACTACAAACGGCATTTTTTCATTGGCCCAAAAATCAAAAAAGTTCCGATGCCATCGAAGGAATCGGAACTTTTGTTGACAAATATGGCTGTATAGTAGGTTTTTAATACAATTTCCGGCTGCCGTGCGCGAGTTGCATATAGCAGACGTCTTTTTGCATATAGCAGAGGCCAATTTGCATATAGCGACGACAAATCATGCATATAGCCGATGTTATCGAATGTTTTCAGTTTTTCTTAAACTGGGCGAGGTATTGCTCGATTCGTTGGGTGAGCTTCATCCCGTCATTGATGTTCCTCAAGAGCTCGTTGAAATTCATCCAGCCTTTGGGGTCCGCGGCGTAGTCATGATATCCGCCGGTCCCGACGTAAACGTAGAACTGCGTTCCGTCTTTGACAACAATACCGCCGATGACGGGCGGGAGGATGCCGCGGTTGGTGTTGATATCGCGGAGATATTTCGATAAGGCATTTGCTTTAACTGCCGTGTCTTCGACCCTATGATCGATCGGCTTGGTGTCAAAGATACCGACGGTGCCGTCCACGAACTTAACGATGAAGTCGGGCTGAAAGGTGTTTCGGGATTTGGTCGAGGTTTCAAACAAGTTTGCGTTCCCGTTTGGCAACGCCGGATACTCCATTGATCACTCGATTGTGACCTTGGACGTCATCGCTTCCGTTGATGTGAAGCCTAAGACGCTGGGCGAAATATTGGACTGCGATAATGTGCCGGCGTTTTGCTACAAAGCCAACGTCGAGAAGTTCAAGTACCTCAAAGGCGCGAAGAAAATCAACAGGACGGCCAAAAACGGGCATGAATACGTATTCTCGGAAG
>ONFU01000001.1 GCA_900317165.1 uncultured Erysipelotrichaceae bacterium | reverse complement strand
CGTCCTCTCCACCGACGAGTACCGCGACCTCGACCTCGTCCACCCGGTCAACATCAAGGAGGGCAAGAACGTCCTCAAGATCGGCACCAACGCGAACGTTGGTTACCGTCTATATCTTGGCGAGCAGGTCAGGTTCTTCTACGAGGGCACCGGCCTCGAGCTCACCCTCGGCGCACCGGCCGAGGAATCCACCGATACCACCCCTGTCGAGTCCTCCGAGTCGGCCGAATCTTCTGAACCAGCCGAATCCTCCGATGTCGCGACCGTTTCCGCTCTCGAATTAGACACCGCTAACGTCAAGAAAGTTTACATGGTCGGTGATGCCTTCGATCCAACCGGACTTGGCGTCAAAGCTCTCCTTAGCGATGGCAGTGAAGTTCCTCTAACCTCCACTGATTACTCCATCGCCGCTGACTTCAAGACCGCTGGAGCCGAAGTTGATGTCACCGTTTCCTATGGCACCGTCGACGCTTCCTTCAAGGTCAAAGTCGGTGAATATGCCGCGACCGCCGTTGATATCGCTAACGTCGAAGGCAAAGCCATCGTCACCATTTCCGGTACCTATGGCGTCCTATCCGCTGAAGAATTCAAATCTTTCGATTGGAGCACCGATTTCCAAGTCAATGGATATAAAGGCGGAACCTGGGCTGGTCCATGGGACGAAGTTGCCAATGAAGACATCGAATTCACCATGGGTGAAGGCACCTGGTCATTCACCCGTGATGTCACCGAAGTCCCAGACGAATATTACACCGGTCACTTTGGTCACAAACTAGTTTTAAACAAAGAGGGCAAGCTCCAGAAGATGGACCTCAAGATTAAAGCTGAGGACGCTTCTAAGAACGTCAAGATCGGTGATACGACCTATACCATTGATTACAACGTTGGCCATGATGAGGATCCAATCTATTGCTGGGGCAACGCTTCCCTTAAGGTTGAAACCGAGAACGCTCCAGTTTGGGGTGTCGACAGCATCAAGGTCGTAGAAGACCCAGTCGAAACTGGTACCGCGGCCATTGAATTCAAAGTCGCTTTCGAGAATTACACCGAAGCGGATTTCCGTGCTCTTAAATGGAACGTTGACTTCGAAGGTAACGGAAACTATTCCAATGGTTGGTCCGGAATTAACGCTTTCGCCCATGATTTCGGTGACAAATGGGCCATCAAAGATGGTGTAGCCACCTTCTATCTTAACGTCGATTCCCTATGCTTAGGTGGATATACCCTTCACTTTGGTGTTGGTGATCTTAAAGACGACAAGGCCCCTGACTTCAAACCGGAATCCTTCACTGCCAGTAACATGGTTGTAGATGGAGCGACCTATGACCTCGTTTGCTATCCTGGCAGCGGCGATGATGGCTCCAAATTCTGGGGTTGCGTTGGCTTAGTCATCGGAGTCGATGGTGAGCACAACCCAACTGCCACATTCACAAACGCCCGTGTCCGCCTTGATGATGGAATTCCACATCTTGGCCTATTCGGAATTCAAAATGATGCTGGACGAAAAGTGTTCTATTATGACACTCAGGTTAATGGCGGAAGCTGGAAAACCACCATTCGTGAATCAACTGTATATATTACCGGAGACAATTGGACAATCGATAGCGATATCAGCGGAATCGAAAATGGCACCTATATCATCCATTGGCATTGTGGTAACAAGTCCAACGACATGCCCAACTTCCCTGATGAGTCCCTTTCTAGCGTCAGCTATCAAGGCAGAGTCTTCTCCCTCAAGCACGTCGCAGCTGGTTGGGATGCTGGCGTCACCATCACCGCGCTCGTCATCGAGAAGGCCTCCAACTAACATCTAGCCTTTCCGGAGGGGCCGTATTAGCCTTCGGCCCCTCCCTATCCTCTATCCGACCCTACATGCACACATGACGTGCGTGTGGTTATAAATATTGCAATTAAGAAAGGATACAATCATGAAAAAAACAAGACTCATGACCACGATCGTCTTCGCTCTTTCCGCGATGACGATGCTCGCTGCTTGCGGTGGTGGAAACAATCCTGGTGGTGGAGAAACCTCCGAATCCATAGGCACTTTCTACAGGATCACCGTTGATGCTCCAGAAGGCATCACCGTCACCGGTCTTCCAGAAAACGGATCCGCGGTCGAAGGACAACGCATTACCTTCAAGATCGTTACCAGTGGCAACACCGTTATCGATTCCGTCACCTATAACGACACCGCGTTAAAGCCGACGAGCACTGGCACATATCGCTTTGCGATGCCAGCTACCAACGTCACCATCAAAATCAAAACCGCTTCCGTCACCGGCATCGAAATCGATACTTCCGCGGTCAAGAAGAGCTTCCTCGTTGGAACGACCTTCTCCTCCAGCGGACTTAAGGTCAGCGCGACCCTTGCTGGTGGAACTAGCGAAGAAGTCAAGACCGGCGTTGAGGTCTCTACCCCGGATTTATCCACGGTAGGCACCAAAACCGTCACCGTCACCTATGGCGGATTCTCCAAGACCTACGATATCAAAGTCGGTAACCTCCAAGGCGATGACGCCGATATCAACAAAGTCGAAGGCAAGATCATCTTCTCCGTCCTTGGAAGTTTCGAAGGATTCGCTAACGCTGCCGAACTCACCGAAGCTGCTAACGAAGCTTACCTTATCGACTTCCAATATAACGATAATATCGGAGGCAAAGGATGGGGACGCCCATACGAAAATAACAAGATGACATTCCTTGATGCCGGCAACGGCCGCTTCAAGGTCGACGTTGACGTCACCGACTTTGTTGGCGCCCCTGATAAAGGTATTGGTTATACCCTCCACTTCGGTTTGCCAAGGACCGAAGGCACTGACGCAGGACATGCAAGCGACCTCAAATTGACCCAAACCACCGAGCACGATGGCAAATCCGTCGTCGATGGTACCAAGACCTATAAACTTTCCCTTAATGTCGGCATTGGGAATGATGGCAGCAAATTCTGGGGCTGCATCGGTTTGACGGTCTTCGATACCCAAGCCGCCTTCCTTACCTATTCACACGCTAAATTGGAAGTCAAAGACGAGAAACTCCTCTTTGTCCTTACCGGCACATATCGCGGTTATTCCGAAGCCGATATCGAAAAAGACATCTTCTATGTCGATATTGAGCAATTCGGAAGCTGGATCAGCGTCAGCAAACCAGAGGATAACCCAGCCGTCTTGAATCTCGGGGCTCCCGACGAAACCACGAAGGTCGGCACCGTTACCCAAACAATCGACCTCACCGGCAGACTTGATGCCACCAATGACTACATGGTCCACTATGGTCCAGTCAAAGCGGATAACTTTAGGTCCAACCTCGCTTGGATGAGCGATGACGATGCGATGGAAGTCGTCGATCCTACCGGCGGAGTCGCTTCCCTCTTCAAAGTCAGCGGTTATTCCGGCGATGCCGATGGATGGCGCAATGGCCTCCTTGGTATCCATTATCTTGGTGGCGATTATGTCATCATGGATAGTGTTAGCCTCACCAAAGACGATAACAAGGCCGTCTTCCATGTCGGCGGAATCTATTCCGGCATCTCCAACAAGACCAGCGAAGAATACTTCATGGACTGCATGGATCTATCTTCCGGCATCGATGTCTCCAACGAAGGCGCGGATACCGTCCTCGTGGTCACCCCATCTAGTGAAGGAGCGACCTCTGGCAAATTCGACCTCAGTCTTGACCTCACCGGCAAATTGACCGCTGGCGAGCCATATTATTTCCACCTTGGTCCAGTCGGTGGCAGCGGATATCGTCCAAATATCTACGCTCCAAAGGATATGGAACTAGCAACTGTCGAAGTCACTGGCGGGAAATACGTTCTCTCCATTGGCGAAGGCTATACCGGAGAGAACGAAGGCTGGCGCAACGGCTTGGCCCTTGTTACCTTCACCCCATCCAACTAATCAATTTAACTTTTGCTAGGCGGGCCACCCCGCCTAGCAAATGGTTTAAAGAAAGGACGACGATATGAAAAAGAGTCAGATTATTTCGATTATTGTCGGCGGCGTTCTCTCCGCGGCGATGATCACGGCTACGGTCGTCACCCATAATCTCGGCGGTATCATCGATGACTTCTTCGATGAAACGGATTTCTCCTTTGAATCGGAAGACTTCAAAAAGGCCTCCGCCGCGAGTGACGAACTTTGCCAAAAACTTGCAGAAGGCGGCATCGCCCTCTTGCGCAATGAGAACAAAACCCTCCCATATGATGATTACAGGGTCAATGTCTTCGGCTGGGCGAGCACCGATAACGGGTTCCTCCTCTCCGGCATTGGTTCTGGTTCATCCACCATTCGTAAAGAAGCTGCTGTTACCCTTCTCGATGCCTTCGAGAAGGAGGGATGGGAAACCAACCAGGAACTCACGAAGTTCTATACCGATTACGATAACACCTCATTCAAAGGAAAATTCTCCACGGGCGATTCCTCCCGTATCACCTTGATTGAACCTGGCCCTGAGCTATATACCCCAGAGCTTATCCAATCCTGCCAAGAATTCTCCGATCAGGCGGTTATCGTGCTTTCCCGTGTCTGCGGTGAAAACGTCGGTGAAATCCCCCTCAACCAACGCCGCAAAGGCTATGGCCTCGATAGCGATCGCACCTATCTAGCGATCTCCCAGGAAGAAGAAGCCCTCGTCAAGATGGTCACTGAGAACTTCGGTAAGGTCACCGTCATCATCAATTCCTCCAACACCATGGAACTTGGTTTCTTGGAGAAATACGATGTCGGAGCCTGCCTTAACGTTGGCTTAGTCGGACAAAGCGGCGCCCTCGCGATTCCACGTATCATCTTTGGTGATATCAACCCAAGCGGACGCGCGGCCGATACCTTTGTCTATGATTCGCAATTCCGTAGCCCAAGCTTCAGCAATTATCAGGCGAGAAACAACAACATCGGCTATTTCGAAGGCGTTTATGTCGGTTACCGTTATTATGAAACCGCGGCCGAAGAAGGCTTCTTCGACGATGTCGATAACGACTATGGAACCGGTTATAATGGCGTTGTCCAATACCCATTCGGCTATGGACTCTCCTATACCGATTTCGAATGGAAGGTCGATTCCGTCAAGGATAGCAAAGGCAACGATATCGCGGGTAGAAAAGACCTCGATCCCGCCGAAGACATCACCGTTACCTTCGAATGCACCAACAAAGGCAACTTCGAAGGCGCGGACGTCATGCAGGTCTATGGACATGCCCCATATTATGTCGATAGCATCGAAAAGCCATCGACCCAGCTCCTTGATTTCTGCAAGACCGCCGTTCTCCCAGCCGGTCAGACCCAACGCGGCTTGACCTGCACCTTCAAGCTCTATGACCTCGCTTCCTACGATTGCTATGACGCGAATGGAAACGGCTTCAAGGGCTACGAGCTAGAAGAAGGCAATTACAGCATTTCCTTCAATAAGGATGCCCATACCCTTATGACCCTTGCCGATAATGCCCCGGCTGAGGTCAAATTCTCCTTCGACGAAGACCAGTTAATCGACGTCGACCCCGAGACCGGAGTTGAAGTCAAGAACCACTTCACCGGAGCAGATGCCTATGGTGGAATCCCACTAGACGGTTCTACCGGTTTGAATACCGCCCCATCATATCTTTCCCGTTCCGATTTCGGAGCGACCCTTAACGCCCTCCATGCGGCTGGCGCCTCCAATAACACAGCTTCCTCGGCTTCGACCTATACCAACACTTCCTACGATCAGACCGAGATGCCCGTAACCGGAGTCGAAAGCAACCTCCGCATCGTCAAGGATGGCAAATTCGACGAAGCCCTCATCGATTCCATCGGTGATAACTACGATTCCGAAAACCTCACCAAGCTCGTCAATCAGATGAGCCGTGACGAAATCAAGGCGACCGTTGAGCTTTCTGGCTTCGGCACCCCCGCGATCGAATCGGTCGGTAAACCCGAATGCTTTGATTTCGATGGTCCTGCCGGATTCAACCAAAACACCAAGAAGCTTGGCTTCGATAACGGTAAATGGACCGCTTTCCCAGCCGAAGTCCTCATTGGTCAATCCTTCGATAAGGACCTTGCTAGACAAATGGGTACCGCGGTGGCCGCGGAAGCCCGTGTCACCGGTCTAACCGGATGGTATGCTCCTGGCGTCAACATCCATCGTTCCCCATATTCCGGACGTAACTACGAATATTATTCCGAAGACCCCGTCCTCTCTGGAAAGATGGCTGCCGGAGTCATCCTCGCCGCGAAGAACCATGGCCTATATTGCTATGTCAAACACTTCACGATGGCAGAAGAAGGACCCAACCCACGTAACGTCAACACCTGGACGACCGAACAAGCCTATCGCGAGATCTATCTCCGTCCGTTTGAAATCTCCGTCAAGGAAGGCGAAACCGTGGCTATCATGTCCGGTTTCAATAACATCGCTTCCATCTGGTGCGGTTCCTGCTATGCCCAAAACGTCTCCATCCTCCGCGAGGAATGGGGCTTCCGTGGCACGATGGTTACCGACTGGAGCGGCGGTGACGGCGTCATGAACCCAACCCGTGGTATCCGCGCTGGCAACGATATCTGGCTCAACCCGAACAACACTTCCGGTTCGCCAATCAATATCAACGACCCAACTAACGTCTACTGCGCCAAGATGGCCGCTCGTAACGTCCTATGGACCTTCATCAACACCCATTACACGATGATGCATTACGATACGTCCCTCGACGAGGTCCAACTCGACGTTGGCGTCTCCATCGCTAACCGCAAGACCAAACCTTGGAGAGCTTGGATCTATATCGCTGATGGCGTCATAATCGGTGGCTCCGTCATTTGGATCGGCCTCTCCTTCGCTCTTCCTGTTATCAAAGCCAGGAAGAAAGTCGACTAATCTTCATATCGTCAAATCGCCTCCATTGCTTGGGGGCGATTTTTTTGTTTGACTTAGGTTTAAACTGACTTTACAAATGTATTTAATCGTCTTACAATTGAAACACAGGGGAGAACATTTTATGGCAATCGTTCAGTTTAGAGTTGAAGACGAACTTAAAAAAGAGGCCACTTCAGTCTTTGAGAATCTAGGTCTCGATCTTTCATCTGCGATGAGGATGTTTCTAAAGAGGTCTGTCGCCTGTAAAGGCATACCTTTTCCGATGATCCTTTCTGACAACGTTTATCGCGCCTCTGGCGCAATCGAAGTCATGAAGGAATCGCAAGAAATCTCCCAAAGGAACGGCAATTCCAAAATGACATTGGAGGAGATTAATGATGAAATTGCCTTAGCTAGGGCCGAGAGGAGAAAGCGGAAGTGACCTATTATGCCGTTATTGATACCAATTTATTATCTCTTCTATGCTTAAGGCAGGTTCTGTTCCAGACAAAGTTCTCCAATTGACATTGGAAGGTCCAATTATTCCTTTGATCAACAAGGAGATTATTTCCGAATATTGTCTCCTCACGGGGACGATTTTTATATGGTTAAATAACAAAATAAATGACCCATGTAACAAAAAAACCATCTTGGTCTAACTCAAGATGGTTGGCTTATTTGTTTCTAATCGGCCTTACTTTTGGTAACAACGGACATAGTCGATGATCATATCAGAAGATTCCCAATTGACAGGAGGTTCTTTGTTCCCGTCAAATTGCCCCCCAATAGCAAGATTAAGGATAAAGAAGAAATCCTTATTGAATGGGGCGTCATCTCCGGTGCCATAACCACGGTTCCAGATATTTTGTCCGGTGCGGAGGAATTCTTCTCCATCGACCGACCAAATCATCTCTCCTTCAAGCCATTCGACCGCGTATACATGGAAGTCTTCAATGGAACCGACTTTGGTTTCGGCGCTGATATAGGTGTGGTTTCCGCCGGTTCCGTTAGAGGCATAATGGAGGGCTCCGCTGGTGGTATCGCTGACGCGGCCTCTATTCTCCATGATGTCGATTTCGCCACTAGTTGGCCACCATGTGGTGCCTTCGCTTCCATAACCGGTTTCAGGGAGCATCCAGAAGGCTGGCCATAACCCCGTGACGGCCGGTAAGGAAATACGGGCGCACATATACCCATAGGTGAAATGAACCTTGTTTTTGGTGATGATGCGGGTTGAGGTATATTGGAAACCATCGGGGGCCTCTTCGCGTTTTGCGGTTATATGGAGCATGCCGTCCTCTACGCGGTCGTTTTTCGCCGTATAGTATTCGGCTTCGCCATTTCCCCATCCCCAATTGCCGTTTCCGATTTCATGGGTCCATATTCTTGTGTTTAACGCTTCCCCATCGAATTCATCACTCCAGGTGAGTTTATAATCCTCGGATGGAAGGAAATCTTCGTCCTCTATGGCCTCACTAGAAGAAGTGGTGACGGAACTTTCCTCCTCTTCGCTGGACTTACTAATTTCAACTGGTCCAGACTCGGAGGTGGTAATCTCTTCGCTTTCACTAGATTCAATAGGGGTTTCCGAAGAGGTTTCGGAAGAAGACGAGGAAGGTCCTTCGGTTTCACTTTTTGGGGAAAGCGAAAAAGAACATGAAGAAAAAAGTATGGCAATTAGCGGTAGCGTGCAAGCTTTATTCATGGTTTTGCCTCCTTTTTTGTCTTAAAGGGCCCGCGATATTCTCACGGGCCCTAATTGCTTTTTGGGCTTAATTAGTGAACGATATCAAGGAATGGGTTGCGGACTTGTAAGACAACGTTGCCAGTTGGATCGACTGGGTGAACCATGCCGAGTTCCATGGTGAACTTATTGCCTTCTTCGACTTCGCTTCCGAGATAGGTGACGGTGATCTTTTTCCATTCGGAGGTAACGGTCAACTCGCCATTGGAATCTGGAACGGTCCCATCGCTATAGATTTGATATGAACCAGCGCCGGCGGCATCGAGTTTGTATTCGACACTGAACTGATAGGTATCGGAATCAGCGTGTGGAAGACCTTCGAAGTTGGCTTGGATGTGCCATCCCTGTTCGTAACCATGGTCTGGATAGGTGAGGATGAATTCGCCGTTGGCGCCATGGGTGATTTCCTGACCTTCATTGAAGACGGAATCATGACGGTAGGTAACCATCTTGACGTTGGCCTTGGCATAAAGCTTGGTTTCCTCTTCAATTGGTTCGTCATCATATGGGGTGGTAAGGGCTGGATCGGTGTACCATCCGATGACTTCATAACCAAATGGGGTGGAAAGGGCGGCGAAATCAGGGGTACCGAATTCGACGACGTCTTGGATGTTGGTCAATTTGTCGCCAAGATAGAATTCGACTTTGATGATGTTGGCTTCTTCTTTGGTGACGTATTTGACGGTGTAGACCTTGTCGGCTTTGATCTCGGTTTTGCCGGTAAGCCTCTCGGAGGAAGCATCATACCAACCGGCGAAGTATTTACCTGTTGGGGCGACGACGATAGGAGCGGCGACGGTCTTGCCATCGCGGACTTCGATTTCCTTGAGGA
Source organism: uncultured Erysipelotrichaceae bacterium (assembly GCA_900317165.1). Lineage (GTDB taxonomy): Bacteria > Bacillota_I > Bacilli_A > RFN20 > CAG-826 > Alloenteromonas. The sequence goes on along the minus strand of ONFU01000001.1, from coordinate 51,284 downwards.
GCTTGTCACCATCTTGGAACTTAACGTTATGATAGGTGGCGGCTGCATCATAAATGCCGATTGTTTTTAGTTTGAAGGTCATGCCAGCAAGAGCCTCGCCATCATAGACGCCGAGTTGCATGGAAAGACTCGCTTTTCCAGCGGTTTGAGTGGAGTTAATTAAGACTTTATTGTCGCCTTTTTTGAGACTGACGACGTTGCCGTTGATGGTGATGTCTCCGGCGATATCGGTATTGAGCTCAAGATAGATTTGGAGGGCATCGCCAGTTTCTGCATATGGGAGCTGGAGGAAGACTTGAACGCCATACCAGGCCCAGCCGGCGGCGTATTCTAATTCATAAGCGCCATTCTTATAAGCCCAGCTGGTGACGTTTCCGCCGTCGCCATGCCATTCATAGAGGAAACCAGGATTGACATAGGCCGCGGCTTCTCCGCCGGATTTGACGCCTTCGATATAGGCAATGTTCTTTCCTTCTGGAACGGATGGTTCAACAGAGGTTGAGGAAGAGGCGCTCGATTGGGAAGATGGAGCGCCCTCGGTGGAAGAACTTGTTATCTCCTCAGAGGTATCGCTAGAGGTGCTGGGTCTCGTTCTTGTGGATCTTGTAGAGGTTTCGGATTCACTGGAAGCAGTGCCAGATGAAGCGGGTGTGCCACCGCAGGAAGCGAGAAGTAGGACGCTGCTTGCGAGGACGAATAGCAATTTTTTCATGTTTTTCTCCTTTTTGCTATTAACTAGGGAGTGCCCATCAAAACTGACGTTTTTGGTGAAAGCGCTCCCAATTGCCCGATAATTATAGATAATAAGTTTGCGAAATAAAGCGGATTATCTTGCCAATATCCTAACCTTGTATTTTTCCGTCTTATCTTTTATAAAAAAGCGGAGTTTTTTAGACCCCGCTTGAAAGGATTTTAGTAGCTTTATTTCTTCTTGTTTTTGATGAGAAGGCCACTTCTAAAGGCGTTGCCGACTTTCTTCCCGATAAGGCGATAGGTGTTATCGAATGGACAGAAAGCGATGGCCTCTAACTTATCCATATCGACTTTCCCGTTGGTGAGGATGCTTTCGTCCGCGGAGACGTTTTTGACTTTGCCGAATAACGTATACGCGTCCTCGCCATCTTCGCGAAGTTCCATTACTTCGCATTCAAGGGTAAGTGGGTATTGAGGGATGATTGGGGCATCGACGTATTCGCTTTTGTAAGCGGAGAAATTGGCGACGATGATCTTGTTGGTTTTCCTGCCGGACTCGATTCCGAAATAATCGGATTCCTTCATCGTTTTGGCCGTCGCAAAGGAAACGGTGAAGGCCTTACGGGCTTTGAGGTTATCCGTGGTCTTATGGGAGGAAAGGTAGATAGAGATGACATCCCTATCGAATTGAGTGCCCCAGGCCGCGTTCATCGCGTTAGGTGTGCCATCTTCGTTATAAGTGGCGATAATCAAAACGGGAAGAGGGGTGACGTTAGCGTTCGTACCTAATGAAATACGCATACATGTATCTCCTTTTTTTTGAATTAGAACATTGCTCCTGCGGCGTCGATTACTTGTTGTAAGGTCTGCTTTAAGAACATGTCGGCAGCCGTGTTATCGTAGGTGATGATTCCGCAGGCCATGAGGTTATAGATCGTGGAATTGGTGATCTTTCCAGCAAGGGAACCGGCATCGTTAGCAAGGGTTTCGAAGGTGAGTTCGGATGGAGCGAACTTGGTGACTCTGCCGTTAGAGGCGTTGATGGTTTCTGCCTCATAGCAGAAGAGTAACCAAACGGAGGAATTCCTATTTATATACCATTCGCCCGTTCCCATGGTGTTATAGGTGTAGGAACCATCTGGATTGAGGTCATAGGTATCATGCCAGTTGGTCTCGCCGATATCCTGGGTAAAGACATTATCGCCACCATAGACCTTGGAAAGGCTTAGGTTATTGATTTTGGTGCCGATATTACCGATGGTAACGGTGTCATCCTCACGGAGGATGTCGATGATGGAGTTGCCCGTATCGTTAGGAATGGCGGTGCTTAAGGAAACGTTATTGACGTCGAATCCGCTTAAGGCCGAGACAGTGATATCGTCGTTGGTAGCGGCACCGGTCGCTTCGCGAAGGATGTTATAAAGGGCGGGGTTATCGGTGACTGGGATAAGATTGACCAATTTGATGCTGCCCGTATCGAAGGAGGCCCCATTCATATCGTCGATGGTGATGTCGTTGTAATCCGGGATACCCGTAGCATCGCAAAGCATGGAATAGAGGGTCTCGTTACCATCGTAATCAAGGACGGAGATAAGATGGATTTTACCGGAATCGAAGTCGCCTAAGTCGCCAACGGTGATCTCGTTTGATGGTTTACCCGTAATGTCGTTAAGGATGGCATAGAGGTTTTCGTTACCTTCCTTAACCCCAGGGGTCAATGGGTCATCGACTTCAAGAGGCAAAACGTCGGTTAAGAGAATGTCCGCGGTTTCGAAATCGTTGAGGCTAGCCACGGTGATATCTTCATAGGTAGTAGAACCGGTGGAGCTAACGAGAATCTTGTAGAGGGTCTCATTGCCAACATAAGGCAAGACGTTGACGAGGTGGAGGTTATCGGTATCAAAGCCGCTAAGGTCAGCGATCGTGATGGCGTCCGCGTCTTTTCCGGTGACATCGGTTAGGATGCTATAGAGCTTGTCGTTGTTAGCATCGGTGGAATCGAGGACGGTGTCGAGTTTGATGTTATCGGTATTGAAATCGGAAAGGTCGGAAACCTTGATTTCATTGACAGAATCGGGATATGTACGAGGATGGGATGGAGTGCTCGTGACATCGCAAAGGATCTTGTAGAGGTTCTCGTTACCTTCCTTTTCAGGAGTTAGTGGGTCATCCAATTCAAGAGGCATGACGTCGACGAGGACGATGTTATCGGTGGAGAATCCGTTAAGGTCTTCGAGAGTTAAAGCTTCAGGTGAAGCGGCTCCGCAGGCGTTGACCAAGATCTTGTAGATGGTCTCGTTCTCTCCTTCGTCCCCTGGAGTTAGAGGATCGTCTTCCGCGTATGGGAGGACGTTGACGAGGTGGATGTTATCGGTGGAGAAATTGGAAAGGTCGCCGACGACGATTTGGTCGATATCGGTCGGATATACGCGACCCGTGACATCGCAAAGGACTTTGTAAAGGGATTCGTTACCTTCCTTTTCGGGGGTTAATGGATCGTCTTCTTCAAGAGGAAGGACGGAGGTCAACTGGACGTTGTTGGTCTTAATATCCTTGAGGTGTTCGATGCGGATATCATCAGCAACGGTGATCTTACCAAGGGAATGATCATCTTCGTCGATATAGGTGTCTTTCAAGGCGGAGAGGAGGATATCGTAGAGATCCTTAGATTCCGTTGGATCTAAGACGGCGGTAAGGTTGATTTTCTTGGTGTCCAGGCCGTTAAGATCGCCAACGGTGAGGTCATCCGCGGTTGCGCCTTCGCGTTTGACCGCGGAGAGGAGGATATCATAAAGCTCTTCGTTCTCGGCGTTGTTCTCGAGGACGTATTTGAGGAGGATGGTGTCCTTATTGAAGTTGTTGAGGTCGCTAAGAACGATTTCCCCGTTGCTTTCTTTTCCGGTAGCGGAACGGAGGATGTTATAGATTAATTCCGTGTCCTCATTGTCTTTTAAGACGCGGGTGAGGTGGATATTATCGACGTTGAAACCGCTGGATAGACGGCCGAGGGTGATATCCTCGGGACCATAATCTTCTGGGTCGCCCGGTTTTTTGGTGGCATCAATTAAAATGGAATAAAGGTCTTCGTTGCCTTCTTTTTCTGGGGTGGTCGGGTCATCGACTTCATATTTCATGACGTCGTTGAGGTGGATGTTATCCACGGAAAGGTCTTTTAGTTTGCCTAAAGTCAATTGGTCGTTGGTATCGACTCCGGTTCCGGAACGGAGAATCTTTAGGATATCGTCATAAGAGCCATCGTCGTTTTTGAGGACGTCTGTGAGTTTGATGTTCTGGGTGTCGAGGTTTTGAAGATCGCCAAGAAGGATATCTTCGGGCTCTTTGTTGACCGCGGAGCCGATGATGTCATAGAGGTCTTGATAATCGGAGATTGGATTAAGGAAGTCCTTAAGGTAGAAGGATTCCGCGTCCATGTTGGCCAATTCGCCTACCGTTTTGCCTTCAACCATGTCATAGATGGCGCTTCCTGGCTCAACGCCGAGGCCTTCAAGCAAGGAGGTCGCAGAGCAAGTTTGGAAACGTTCGCCCATGATATCCATCATGTCGACGATGCCGACGTCGAATAGGGCTGGAAGGTAATATGGAGGATGAGCGCCCTCAACGAGGGTTTTGTCGTCGTTGAATGCGCGTTTGTATTCGTTGCCTTTGTTGTCTTTGACGGCTAAACCAAGCCCTTGGGTCCCAGCGGAAACGCGATAGTAGTAGAGCTTTGGATTGAATTCTGGGTCGGCGGTGTTGATTTCGCCATGGTATTCTTCCCATTCCGTAAAGGCGGAGATGTTCTTCAAATCACCGAACTTATCGCCTAAATTCAAACTGTTGACGGTCGCGGTGACGGTAATCGCCTTGCTATAATCGAAACTTCTGACCGAGTCTTGGTCGAGTTTGATATCCTTGAGGGCTTCAAAGTCGATTGTGAAATATTGATCGAGGTTGTTATCCTCAATCATTCTCGTAAGCATGTCCTGGATTAAAGGAACGTCACCGATGGTGTAGTTTTTGTAGTTGGTGACGAAGTTCCAAATATTGCCGTTGGCGATTTCTTCTGAGAAACCATTGCTTGCTCCTGGGATGGCCGAGATTGGGACGGCCCAAAGCAAAATAGAAGCGACAACCGCGAAGATAATGGTTGGGGTAAAGAAACCTAAAAGGAACCATAAAAGGTTTTTCCAAGGCCTTCCGCGGCCCTTTTTCATCAACCGTTCTTTTTTCTTTTCATCAATTTCACCCATGGGGGATTCCTCCTCTAATGTTGACGGCTTTCATAAAATAGTATCGTATTTTCGGCTCTTGTAAAAGAGCCAGCGCGTATGATAAGGCTAAAATCATTATGGGGCTGTTTCATTTCGGGCGCGCTCGCGCTAAAATTGACCCGGACAGTTTTCGTATGGCCGCAGAAGAATTTGAAATCAGTAAGGAATCACCAAAAAAGGATTCGCACAAAACCCTGAAGTATGTAATTTACATTCTCGTCGTTTTGATCGCGACCGGCATTTCGCTTGCCTTATCCCTTACCGGTACTTCGAAAGTCGGCGATGTCGAACACTCGAACTTTTCCCTCATCGTCCAGGCTTTCGCCGAAGCCGATTGGGTTTATTTGATGGCGATGCTTGGAATCGTCGTCGTTTCCTACATAATCGATGGTTTCATCATCTTCATTTTCTGCCGTCTTTATACCCGTAGGTACAAAATCCATCAGGGTATAGCGACCTCCCTTGTCGGACAGTTCTATTCCGACGTTACCCCTGGGGCTAGCGGAGGTCAGGTCATGCAGGTCTACACGATGAAGAGTCAGGGCATCATCGTCTCTAACGCCGCCTCCATCGCCGTCATGTGGTTTATCCTTTACCAAACCGCATTGCTGATATTCGACGTCGTCGCCTTTATCGTCCAACGCGATGCAATTTTAGGAATTGAGGCGATACGTATAGGCGGTTTCGAGCTTCCGATGATTCCTTTGATCATCGTTGGCTTCTTACTTAACCTCTCCGTTATCTTCCTTCTTTTCACGATGTCTTTCTGGCATGGCTTCCATAATTTCATCATTAATCACGTCATCGGATTCTTGGGGAAGATACGCATCGTCAAAAAGCCCGAGCAGACAAAAGAGAACCTCCGCGTGCAAGTTGAGAACTTCAAGATTGAGCTCCGTAGGCTTTCCGCGAATATCCCTGTCGTTATTCTCGTCCTAATCCTTTTCCTCTTGCTTCTTTTCTGCAGGTTCTGCGCCCCGTATTTCGCGGGTATGTCCTTGAATGCATGGGAAGGTTATTGCACTGCCGAGACCGGATGTGTGAAAACGCCGTTCTCCTTCCAAAAGATGATGGAGGCCTCCTTCCTGGGCGCCTTCCATCAGATGGTTACGGGCTTATTGCCTTTGCCGGGCTCCGCCGGTGTATCCGAACTTTTCTATACCCTTCTTTTCCATAATTACTTCACGACTTATAACGGAGCGGTCCTCCCTGCCGAAAAACTTGGTGCCGTCCTCGGTTCCACCCAAATCCTTTGGCGTACCGCGACCTTCCATTTGCCTTTGCTCGTTTCTGGTGTCACCGCGGCACTTTATCGTTCCCGTCCGAAGGAGCCGATCCATTATGCGAACCGCAAAACCTTCATCGCCCTCACCATGTCGACCATGACCGAGAGGAAAGCCTCCGCGGAAACGATGTACGAAACCCGTCAGATGTCCCGCAAACAATTGCAAAACAAATTGCAAGGCGGCGATGCCAAAACCGATAAGCCACCGGTTATCGAAGCGCCAAAGCCCGAGACTAAACTTAAGCCTGAAATCTCACCTAAAAAGCCTAAGGCCCCACGTAAATCCAAGAAAAACGATGAAGACGACGGCGGAGAATGGGAGAGCTGGTCCATATGAAGATCGCCCTATTTTCCGATACCTTCCTTCCCGAGATTAACGGGGTTGCGACAAGTACCGCGAACCTCGCCTCCATTTTAAGGGCGCATGGCCATTCCGTTTTGGTGGTCACCACGAACCCCTTCAATGACGAGGTTACTTTTGAAGATGATGTCCTAAGGATTCCTGGAATCGCCGTAAAACGTGTGTATGGGTACCGTATTTCCTCTTTCTACAACAAAGAGGCCATGAAGATCATCGAAAACTTCGGGCCGGAATTCGTCCATATCCAAACCGATATCGGCATCGGTATCTTCGGAAACGTCGTCGCGGTAAGGCTAGGAATCCCCAAAATCTATACATATCACACGATGATTGAGGATTATGCCTATTATGTCACGGGAGGGCATTTCGACCGTTTCGCTAGACACGTCGTCCGTCTTTTCTATAGGGGAAAGAGCTTCTTGATGGATGAAATAATCGCCCCAAGCGCGAAGAGCAAGGACTATCTCCGTTCAATCGGAATCGATTCGACGATAGACGTCATCCCAACCGGAGTCGATTTATCGCGTTTTTCGAAAAAGAACATCGACAAAAAGAAGATTGCTTCCCTTAAGCAATCTTTGGGAATCGCCAAAGACGAGAAGGTCATTCTTTCCCTTGGGCGTATCGCCGAAGAAAAGAGCATTGACGTCTTGCTCCGCGGATACGCGGAATTCCTGAAGAAGGGGCCAAAGATAAAGACGAAATTCCTTATCGTCGGCTGGGGACCTGCGGAAAATTCCTTAAAGGAACTCGCCTTATCTTTAGGCATCAACGACAAAGTCATATTTGGAGGCAAGGTAGAACCTTTGCTCACCCAGAATTATTATCATTTAGGCGACGTATTCGTCTCTGCTTCCTTATCGGAAACCCAAGGGTTAACCTTCATGGAGGCAATGGCGTCCGAGGTTTTGGTCCTCGCCCGTTATGACGATAACCTCGCCGGAGCCATCGTCGATGGCGAAACCGGGAAATTCTTCTTCGACGAAGCCGATTTCCCCGCCAAATTAGAAGAAGTGTTGACCCTTTCCCCCGATAGGCATGCGTCCATGATTGAAAACGCTCTTGGAAGCCTTGACGAATATTCGATGGAAAGTTTCTATAATCGCATCATAGAGGTATATAGTCGTGTCAGAAAAAAATATTGGTGACGTCATTAAGGAAATCAAACTCCGCAAAAAGAAGAAAGGCGTGTATGTGATTTTCGAATCCGGGGAGAAAATCGCCCTCTCCGAATCTTCCTATAGCGATTTCCGTTTATATGAAGGAAAAGAAGTCTCCGTTTCGGAAATGGAGAAGCTCCTCGCCTTCGTCGACGAAGATCAATACTATAGTTATGCCTTAAGGCTCCTAGGCAAAGAAATCTATACAAGCTATAGCATTTTCGGTAAATTACTGCATAAGGGGGCCAATGTCGATTTGGCCCGTTCCATCGTCAAACGCCTAAAAGAAGACGGTTTGATCGACGATGAGGAATTCGCGGCAGTCTACGCCAACGACATCGCCGATTTCCGGCTATATGGCAAAAACAAAACCATCGCCAAATTGAAGGAAAAGGGTATCCCAAACGAAATCATCGCCAAGCTCTCTTTCCCTGACGAAAAGGAATATGACCGCGCCTGCCGTTATGTCGAAACCTTGAACAAGAAATTATCGAAGACACCTTCCTCAAGGAAAAAGGCGAAGGCCCTTGCCTCTTTAATCGCCAGGGGCTATGAAAGGGAGATTGCCACAGAGGCCCTTGAAGCGACCCTTGCTTCAACCCCCAAAAACGTGGAGGAGGAGTCTTTGAAGAAGGATTTCTTCATCGCCAAGAACAAATTCCTCAAATTCGAGGATTTGTATATTAGAAAACAGAAGATCTTCGCCTATCTTGCCCGTAAGGGATACAAATATGAGGATATCAAGAGGGTCATAGAGGAGGAATACAATGAAGCTTAACGAATTTAACGACAAGGATCGTTCGGTTATCAGATGCTTGGTCTCCGAATGCAAGAAATGCGTGAATAACGCGGGCAAACCGTATTTAACGGTTCTTTTAAGCGATTCCTCCGGTTCCCTTGATTGCCGTAAATGGGAAGTAACCGAGGATGATTACGTGACCCTTGAAAAGGGGAATTACGTCGAAGTCGATCTCGTGGCCAATTCCTTTGATAAGAAACTCCAAGGCAAGATTCTCATGGCCACCAAACTTGATATCTTGACCGCGGATTACGACGAATTGATCGCGAAGGCCCCAGTGGAAGTCAAAGAGCTTCATGAAAGGCTGAAGAAGTATATCGCTGGTATCAAAGACGAAGCCGTATCCGAATTAACGAAAGCGGTCTTTGCCAAGTATTACAAGAAGTACCGCGATTGGCCAGCGGCTGCTAGCAATCACCATAATTATCTCCATGGATTGATTTACCATTCCCTCACCATGGCGGATTTGGCCTCCCACCTATGCGATATCTACCCAGTTCTCAACCGCGACATCGTAATCGCGGGGACCATCCTTCATGATATTGGCAAAACCATTGAGCTATCTGGCTTCATCGCGACCTCCTATACCCTAGAAGGCAAACTATTGGGCCATTTATCAATCGGGGCCAACATCATCCATGAATGTGCTAAAGAACTAGGCTATTTCGCTTACGATGATTTAAGCGAAGAGGAAAAGAAGGACAAGAGTAGCGTTGCTTTCCATAAGAAGGAAGTCGCAATCGTCCTTGAGCATATCCTCCTTTCCCATCATAGTCTCCCAGAATACGGTGCGGCCGTGCGTCCTTTGACCCGCGAATCCCAAATCGTTTCGATGATCGATGATATCGATGCGAAGATGATGATTCTCCAAAAGGCTTATGAAGGCGTGGAAAAAGGCGATTTCACCAACAAGATATTCTCGATGGACAATCGCTATTTCTATAAGCCAATGTACACAGAAAAAGAAGATTCCCCCTTCGGTGAAAACGAATAGGGGGGAATCCTTAAAATAGTTTTAATCTAAAAGATTAGAGCTTTTCCTTAATCTCTTGGGCGATTACCGGCAAGTTAAGATCCTTGTCGGTATTTTCTTTCATCGTAATCTCAAATCCGCCCGTATCGACATCATAACGTGGGATGACATGGACATGGAAATGGGGGATGGTCTGCCCGGCGGAAGGACCGGCGTTCGTGAGGATGTTGACCCCGCTTGCCCCAAGGGATTTGATCGCGGCCTGACCGATGCGCTGAGCGACGTCCATGACGCGGTGGAGCAATTCGCCTGGGCAATGGAGCATGTCCTTATAATGGGCTTTTGGCATAACGAGGGTATGGCCTCTTGTGGCTTGGGAGATATCAAGGATCGCCAAAACGTCCTCGTCCTCATAAACCTTGGTTGAGGGGATTTCCCCACGGATGATCATACAGAATATATCGTCTTCCATCATATTTCCTCTTTTCGCCTATATTGTAATCCAAAAATAAGGAAAAGAAAGCGCCCCTGCATACGCGGGGGCGCATATATTACGCGTAACTATTAATCAAAGAGATCGGGGAAGGTCTTCTTGAAGTAGTTATAGACGTCGTCATCGTGATAGGCAATCGCGATGGCTTTGACAACGGCTTGGTTGGCCGCGTTCTTGTAGGAATCGGTATCGGCGCTGAGGTCGGCGACTTCCCAACTGACTTGGTTGAGGGTCATCTTTCCATCTTCTCCGAATCCAAGTCCGACATCGTCCGCGTCGTAGTTGGCATCGGCCCTCTCAACGGAGAGTTTCGAGGTCTTGACGGCCTGATCGACACGGCAGATATACCAAGTGGATCCGCTCTTATCGTAGATCGCGTATGGATGTTCCTCGGTTCTTTCGAACTTTTCGGGGACCATGTAGTAGGAGCCATTGACATAATAGCCGAATGTTCCTTTGCCGTTTCCATCAGCGTCTTTGATATTGGGGTTATCAACGTCGTTAGCGACGGTGATCTTGAACAAGCGGTCCTTGATGTCGCTAAGCAAGCCGCTCATCGAGGAGGAGGTGAACCATCCTTCGGTGACCTTGCTGGCTTTGATGACATCGAGTTCCTTGAGTTCAAGGCCGATTTCCTTGGTGTAGGCGCCAGAACCGGTGAAGTCGGTGGTGGTACCGGTGAGGTTACGGTCGGTGACGATCTCGTTGTAATCCTTGACGATCGCACCCATTAGGGTCTCGGAATAGACCTTGGATTCGTCGACGAGGGTGGTGCCAGCGATATTTGCAAAGGCACTTGGGGTCCAGCCGGCGCGGGTATAGATCGCGGTCGCGAAGGCATCATCGGCGGCAACGGTGCCGGCATAGAGCCTATCGAGATAGCGGAGGTCGCGGTGTTCGTCGGAGACGCCATCGGCTTCGAGGCTAAGCTCACAGAAAGCGCGGACCAGGTTTTGAGTCGCCGCGGCGGAGGAGGAAATATCCGGGAGGGCGATGAATTGCACTTTACGGGCATAGGAACGGCCGAGGACACCGTAGTTGTTCTTGATGAGGTAATCCTTGACGATGGCACGGCGATAGATGGTCGGGAGGAGGCTCCTCTCGATGTAATCTTTGTAATTGACGAGGATGTCGGTGAAATAGAGATCGACGTCTTCGTAGGTGTGCTCACCGTTGAGGATGTTGCTCTTTGGCGCGGCGATATCCTCTAAGAGATAGAGATTATTGACCTGCGCGCGATAGAAGAGCGCTTCATAGAAGACCGAACGTTCCTGATAGGAGGAGTTGTTGCGGGCATCCCAGAAGGATTTGCGGATGGCGGTGACCATCGCGTTAGCGAAGTCGATGACTTCTTCCTTCTTGGTGAAGGCTTTCTGTTTGGAGAGGAAGGCTTCGGCTTTGGTGTTGTCGTTGAAGACGTCGACCAAGCCGTTGCCATCATCATAGAATTTGCCGAAGTAGGATTCGCCATAAGCGAAGAGGATCTTGTTGAGAATCCTCTCGGAATTGGAATCGCCAGAGCTGACGAGGGATTCGTAGATGTCTTGGAGGGTATTGCCGGTTAGTTCCTCGGCGATGTTGATGATCTTCTCATCTTGGAGCGCCTTTGGAAGTTCGGCGGTGACTTCGCCGCATCCAGCGAGACCGATAGTCGCGGCGGAGCAAAGAAGTAGAAGCGCCTTCTTGAAGTTATTTGCCATCATAGCAGGCACCTCCTTTGGCCCAAAGGCCAGTTCCGTTCTTGGCATCTTCGCTGCCATAACCGATAGCGCAGACCTCAGAGATGAGCTCTTGGTTGCCCTTATCGTTCATTTGACGCTCGGCATCCTCTTGATCGAGGTATTCCATGTATGTGCGCCAATCCTTATCGAAGCTCTCCATCGCATCAATGGTCGCGGAGTTGCGGCTGGTCTTGATGTAGGTGGTGATGAGTTCTTCGAGGCTGCGTCCGAGTTCGCTATCGGCGAAGGTGACGTTACCCTTGACCATCAATTCCTCGAAGATATAGCTGGAGTCATCGGTGACGACGCTCTTGACCGCGTCTTTGACTTTCTCGGCGTTAGCGGTGTAGTCAGGAGCGGTGGTCTGGAGTTTGTTGACGAATGTCGACTTGGCGGCATAGTCATTCTCACCGACTTTGTAATATGGATAGTACTTATCGGCAGCGCCTTCGCTGGAAGCGGCGGTATCGTTACTTGGGATACGGGCCGGATCAAGCATGGTGTAATACTCGGAAGCCGAGGTGACGTCTTTGGTGGCCTTGCCGGCATCATAAGTCGCCTTGTCGATTTCCTTAAAGGCACCGGTGTTCTCATCATAGGAAGCATATTCAACGAGAGCCGAACGGTCCGCGACGATGAAGTGAATGCCCTGATATCCGGAAGTACCGGCACGGACGGCGATGACGATTTGGCCTTTCTCGTTGGTTAGGACGTTGCTGCCAATGCCATCGAGGACGTCGGTGGTGTCGGTTTGGAAACCTGGAAGTGCGGCATAGGTCGCACTTGGAACGCCTTTGGTGTTTGGAAGACCGGTGGTCGCATCGGTTTCAACCGCATAGACTGGGTTGCCTTCGGCTTGGTCGAACTTCTCCCAGCTCGCATCACGGGTGCCCACAGCTTGGTTGAAGGGGATTTCGTTTGGAGTGATGACGGCGATCTGGTGGCTGTTCATATACTTATTGAAAAGGATATTACGGGCATAGAACGTCGCGGAGTTGTCGTTAACTGGATAACCGAGGTTCGGGTTCTTGGCAACCTCATCCTTGCCTAAAGCGACGAAGACGCCATAGGGGATGGTGCCGATGCCACGATCTTTGAAGCTCGTTTTGATTTCATCCGCATCATAACGATCGTCTTCGGCATCTGGGAGGATGCTCTTGGCAACGGTGGCGCGATAGGAATCAGCCGCGGCATTTTTGGTTTGCTTGTTGTAAAGGGCGTCGAAGGCATAAAGACCGAGTTTGAATTCTGGGACGAAACCAGTGCTCTTGTCCATGATGCCGAGGTCGCCGTAGTTCTTAGCGGAGCCATCATCTTCGGAAAGCTCGCTAGCCAAGGTACCGAAACGCAAACGGTTGAGGGCTGGTGTGACACCGGCTTGGTCATTGTTGACGCCAGCGATGCCTTTGACAACCGCGGAAAGCTTTTGGGCTTCCTTCTCGGAGATGGTGTCCTGGGTGTGCTCGTTGTTGGAGGCCGAGGTCAATTTCACCAAGATATGGGAAACGTGGTATGGGGCCTTCTCGGCGAGATAACCTTTTGTGACGGGGCCGTATTTCTTAACGAGCTCGTCGGTGCTGAGATTGGTGTTGCCGTTCTCATTCGAGGTCCATCTTGTACCGTCGCGAATCGCGTTATAAGCCGACTGGGTGTAGTAGCTCTTGGTGAAGAGATCGCTCTCTTCGGCTAGAAGCTTCTTATCGAAGAGCTCATCAGCGTTTTCAACGCCTTCGCTCTTAAGGAGCTTCTCCCATTCGACTTGATAAGTCGTTCCGTTGGTATCCGCGTTCTTCTGCGCACTTTCACGGACGCCGTTGACTTTTAACTTAGCCTCACGAGTGGCTTTGTCTAGTGCGCTTTTCTGATCCGGCTGGTTGTAGTAGTTGCGGATCAGGACTTCCCTGACATTTTTGAAGACGGTCGAAGCAGAGGAGTTCGAGGGAAGGTAATCATCGAAGAGTTCCTTCGCGGTGAAGTTCACCGATGTTCCGCTGCTGTCTTTGTAACTTAGGATTACGCCTTCGTTATAGGTAACCTCGTTGCAAGCCGCCAAACCTGAGACGGCCACAAGGGCTCCCGCAATGCCGAGGGTGAGTTTCTTTTTCTTCATGTAACTCATTTCCTCCTGTGTCTTTGCATAGACATGCGGCGAAAGTATATACTTTCAGTAGTCTAGATACAACAATAAATTACTTCCCCGAAAACAATAGTTTTCTTTGTGTTTTCATGGTGTTTGATGGGAGAATTGTCAATGGAAAAGCCCGATTTGGTGGGAATTTGAAGACAAAGATTAATCTTTGAAAAAGGGAAAAAGACAAAAAAGTCATTTTTGGATTATCACTTTTGTTGTCCAAAGTTTGGCGCAAGACTATGATATGGCGGCTAGGAGGAAGGGCCATGGCAACATTAACGATCAAAGACCTTCACGTCTCGGTGAAGGGCAAAAGAATTCTCAAGGGAGTAAACCTCGAATTGAACGAGGGGGAGACCCTGGCTTTGCTTGGTCCAAACGGCCATGGAAAATCAACCCTTCTCGCCGCGATTATGGGCAACCCAAACTTCACCATCGATAAGGGTGAAGTCCTTCTTGACGGGCATGACGTTCTTGCGATGTCAGTCGATGAAAGAAGCAGGGCTGGACTATTCCTCGCGATGCAAAATCCGGTTGAAATCCAGGGGGTCAACTCCGCGGATTTCTATAAGGCCGCGATGAATGTAAGAAGGGAAAAGCCAATGAGCTTCTTCCAATTTTACAAAGCCCTCGAATCCGCTTATGAAGAAATGGGAATGCCTTTCGAAATGAGCAAGAGAAATCTTAATGAAGGCTTCTCCGGAGGCGAGAAAAAGCGTAACGAGATCCTCCAAATGAAACTCCTTAATCCGACTTTCGCCTTCCTCGACGAGATTGATTCAGGACTTGATGTCGATGCGATGAGGATAGTCGCAAAAGCCATTGAAGAAGAACAAAAAAAGGGAAAGGGCTTCTTGGTCATTTCCCATTATGCAAGGCTCTACACCATGATCAATCCAACGCGTGCCGCCATCATGATCAATGGCAGAATCGCTGTTAGCGGAGGACCTGAACTCATCACTAAGGTTGACACAAAAGGATACGAATGGATTAAGACCGAACTTGGTATTTCCGTTGAGAAGGAAGACCCTTCACTTAACGATGTCTCAATCGGTGTCTGCGTTACGAGAAGCGCTATCGAAGGAGAAGGAAAATAAACCTTTATGGCGTTAATTAGAATTGATAATCAAATCGTCGATGAAAACTTTGTTGTCGGAGAAGGTGAAAAACTATCTCTAAACATAGTTACTCTCGAAAGTGGAAAACCCTGCAAAATCTCTGCAGTTTTAGAAAATAATGCGAGTTTTGCTGTGGCTTTTGCAGACTTCGGTTCTTGGACAGGAGAGGTTGTAATCGACGTTTATTTGAACGGTGAAAACGCGAATTTTGATTTCCATTGCGCATCTTATTGTTCCGTCAATGAAAACAAGCGTTTTGAAGTAAATGCCTTCCATAAAGGGCGTGCTGGTAAATCCTTGGTTTCCTGTTATGGAATTGCTGCCGACCATGGCGTGATCCGCTTCGAAGGCGCAAGCAAAATTGAGAAGGAATCCATAGGTTCATCGACAAGGCAAGAGGCTAAAGCAATTCTCTTCGATCGTTATTCCCAAGGGTTCTGTTCCCCTGTTTTGAAAATCGAGGAAAACGAGATTGAAGCCTCACATGCCGCTAGTGTAGGCAGGGTCAATGACGACCATCTTTTCTACCTAACGAGTCGCGGTTTGACCAAGGAAGAGGCAAAGAAACTTATCGTTCTTGGGTATCTAAAACCCATTGTGAATTATGTTGATGATGAATCCATTAAGGAAGCTATCGTCAAACGGATTGAGGAGAGGGTATGAACGGTTACGAAATTAAAAAAATTCGTTCTGATTTCCCGATGCTAAATCCTAATAAGAAGATGCAGGGAAAGCCTTTGGTTTGGCTTGATAACGCTTCGACCACCTTTAAGCCAAAGCAAGTTATCGATGCCATAAATTATTATTACACCGACGCTACAAGCAACTCTCATCGCGGTGATTATGACCTTTGTTTTGCTATGGACAAAGTTGTGATGGAAACCCGTGAGGTCGTTGCTTCATTCATCAATTCCAAAAAGACTGAAATCGTCTTCACCTCGGGTACCACGGCCTCCATAAACCTAGTCGCTTATGGGTATGCGATGAAGTATTTGAAAGAAGGGGATGAGATCCTTCTAACCGAAGCCGAACATGCTTCCAACGTCTTACCTTGGTATAAGGTTAAGGAAGTCAAAGGCTGTAACATTGGTTTTATCCCTCTTGATGAAGATGGAAGGCTAAGCGTTGAAAACGTCAAAGCCTCCATAAACGAAAAAACGAAAATCATAGCTATCGCCCAAGTTACAAACGTCCTTGGTTTTGTCGCTCCAATTAAGGAAATCGCCAAACTTTGTCATGAGAAAGGTATCATTCTCGTTGTCGATGGCGCCCAATCCGTTCCCCATATGAAGATAGATGTTAAGGATTTGGATTGCGATTTCCTTTCTTTCTCCGGACATAAACTCTGTGGTCCAACAGGCATCGGGGTTCTTTATGGCAAATATGAATTGCTCGAAAAAATGGATCCATTCATGAGCGGAGGCGGCAATAACGTCAAATTCGACATGTGCGGAGACGCCTCGTTCCTCGAGCCTCCGATGAGATTTGAGGCTGGAACACAAAACCTTGAAGGTATCATTGGTTTAAAGGCCGCGATCGAATACATATCCGCGCTTGGTATGGATAACATCAACGAGCATGAGCGCGAGTTGAAGAAATATTGCGTCGAGAAATTAAAGAAGACCGGTGTCGTGACCATCTATAACGAAGATAGTGAAGCCGGGATCGTTACCTTCAACGTCGATGGGGTTTTCGCCCAGGATGCCGCGACCTATTTTAATTCGCGTGGTATCGCGGTTAGAAGCGGTCAGCACTGCGCGAAGATCCTTAACGATTTCCTCAAAACAGTCGCGACCGTGCGCGCGTCCTTCTATTTCTATACGACGAAGGAAGAAATCGATTGCCTAGTTGAGGCGGTCAAGAAATGCAAAGGAGAATATCTCAATGCCTACTTCAATTGAATTAACCCCTGAAATAATGCGTGAAATAATCATGGATCATTATTCCTCTCCAAGGCATAAAATGACCCCCGTTTCTCAAGATTTCGCCACCGTTCATTCGTCTTCTGTCAATTGTATCGATGATATTGACGTCTATTTGAAAATGGAAAACGAGGTGGTCAAAGACGCTTGCTGGAATGGTGTTGCCTGCGCGATTTCCACGGCCTCTAGCGATATCCTCTGCGATCTTCTTATCGGCAAGAAAAAAGAGGAAGCCGAATATTTAATTGCCCAATATAACGCGATGATTCATGAAGAGCCCTACGATTCTTCTGTCTTGGAAGAGGCCCTTGCCTTTATGAATACCTCCAAACAAGCCGCCCGTATCCACTGTGCAACCATCGGTTGGGATGCTTTCCTCAACCTTTTGAAAGGACACAATCACGATGAAGGAAAATAAGGATTCATCTTTGCCTTTCGAAGAAAAGGAATACGAATACGGCTTCCATGATGAAGACGTATCAATTTTCACCACGGGAAAAGGACTATCGGAAGAGGTCGTCAGGGCAATATCCGCGGCCAAAAACGAACCCGAATGGATGCTTGATTTCCGCTTAAGGGCCCTTAAGGCTTTTAGGGCTTTGCCTATGCCTTCCTATGGTCCGGATCTTTCCTTCATGGATTTTGATGATTACACCTATTTCACAAGGGTCTCTGACCGCGAATCCTCCTCTTGGGAAGATGTTCCAGAAACCGTCAAGAACACCTTTGAACGTCTTGGAATCCCGGAAGCCGAGCAAAAATACCTTGCCGGCGTCTCTACCCAATATGAATCGGAAGTCGTCTATCACAATATGCTTAAGGAAGTCGAGGAGAAAGGCGTCATCTTTCTTTCCACCGAGATGGGCTTGAAACTTTACCCCGATTTATTCAAAAAGTATTTCAATAAAGTCATCCCAATCGGCGATAACAAATTCGCCGCGCTTAATGGGGCGACTTGGTCAGGCGGATCTTTCGTTTATGTACCTAAGGGAGTTCATTTGGAGAAACCCCTGCAGTCATATTTCAGAATCAACAATGAAAAAACCGGCCAATTCGAACGCACCCTCATAATCGTAGATGATGGGGCCGACCTCCATTATGTTGAAGGCTGCACCGCCCCTCAATATAGCAAGGATTCATTCCATACTGGCGTCGTCGAAATCTATGTTGGCAAAGGCGCCAAATGCCGTTACTCGACCATCCAAAACTGGTCCAACAACATCCTTAACCTCGTCACCCAAAGGGCTTTGGTTGAGGAAGATGGCCTTATGGAATGGGTCGATGGCAACATTGGATCCATGATAACCATGAAATATCCTTGCTGCGTATTAAAAGGAGATAGGGCCAAAGGAAGCTGCATCACCATCGCGGTAGGTTCCAAAGGGCAATACCAAGACGCCGGAGCGAGGATGATTCATGAAGGAAAAGACACTTCCTCCACGATTATCTCCAAATCAATTGTCAGAAACGGCGGAGTAGCCAATTATCGAGGCACGGTCCGCGTGAAAAAAGATGCGACGGGAGCAAAGTCCCACGTCGAATGTGATACCCTCATCCTTGATAACATCTCCAAATCTGACACCTATCCGAAAAACGAAATCAAGAACAACGAATCGTTCCTCGAACATGAGGCCACTGTCTCCAAAATTTCCGAGGACCAGCTTTTCTATCTCCAAAGCCGCGGCATTTCCGAAAAAGACGCGACCCAGATGATAATTATGGGCTTCATTGAGCCATTCTCCAAAGAACTCCCGATGGAATATGCGGTCGAGTTGAACCAGCTCATTAAAATGGATATGAGCGGATCGGTGGGTTAGAGACACCATGGACAATTTCGATATCATCGTCATTGGTGGGGGACATGCCGGGGTTGAGGCCTCTTTTTCCTCAGCGAATTTAGGCAAAAAGACCCTCCTTATCACCCTCAACAAAAAGATGATAGCGAATATGCCTTGCAATCCTCATATTGGAGGCAGCGCGAAAGGCGTGGTCGTTAGGGAAGTTGATGCTTTAGGTGGTCTAATGGGCATCGCCGCAGACCAAAGGCCATTGCAGATAAAAATGTTAAATACGGGCAAAGGACCCGCGGTTCAATGCCTTAGGTCACAACAAGACAAACACCTTTATCCAGCCTTTATCCAAAAGACCTTGGAAGAATTGCCAAACCTCACCATTTTAGAAGACGAAGTCGCCTCGCTTCTTCATGATGAAAACCGCGTTTATGGAGTTATGACCAAAAGCGGAAAATCGATACATGGTTCCGCTATAATCCTAACTGGAGGGACATATTTGAATGCTAGAATCTTCCGCGGAAGAGAACATTTCGATGGCGGTCCAGATGGGGAAAAGGCCTCCATTGGTTTAAGCGATGCCTTGCGCGATATGGGTTTGGAACTCATTAGGTTAAAGACAGGAACTCCGCCTAGGCTAGACAAGAAAACCATCGATTTCTCAAAAGCGGAAATCCAACTTGGTTCCGAGGATGTCCTTTGTTTCTCTTTCTCCAATCAAAAGAGCACGCCTCTTTCCGAGCAATTGCCATGCCATTTGATCTATACGAATGAGAAAACCCATAAGATCATCATGGATCATTTAAGTGAATCAAGCCTCTTCGATGGTTCAATCGTTGGCATAGGTCCTCGTTATTGCCCTTCGATCGAAAGTAAAATAACGCGTTTTGCGGATAAGCCACGTCATCAACTATTCCTTGAACCGGAATACCTCGATAACGATTCATATTACCTGCAGGGCTTTTCCACCGGCTTACCGGTTGAAGTCCAAGAAGAAATGGTCCATTCGCTTCCTGGATTGGAAAACGCCAAACTTCTTAAGTATGCCTATCAAATAGAATATGACGCGATTATCCCAACCGAATTCACCGCGACACTTGAATCGAAGAAGTACCAAGGTTTATATGCTGCTGGTCAAGTTATCGGCACGAGCGGATATGAAGAAGCGGCAGGTCTCGGTTTGATGGCAGGAATCAACGCTTGCCTCAAAATCGGTAACAGGCCCCCTTTAATTTTGAAAAGAAACGAAGCTTATATAGGTGTTATGATCGATGATTTGGTAACTAAAGGAATCGATGAGCCTTACCGCCTTCTTTCCTCTAGGGCGGAATACCGTCTTTTGCTTCGCCATGATAATGCGGATGCTAGACTTAGCGAATACGGCCATGATGTCGGTCTATTAAAGGAAGACCGCTACGCCGCTTTCAAAGAAAAACAAGAGAATATCCATAAGGCTATCGATATTCTTTCCTCAAATAACATCGATGATAAGGATGGTTTGAGGAAATTGATGGAATCGCATGGCTTTGAATATGATAACCAAGGATTTAAAGGTATTGAGATTCTTAAAAGACCAACTTTTTCCTATAACGAAATTGCCCCATTATGCTCTGCCCTCAAAGATATAAAATTGACCCCCGATTCCGTATTATCCTTGGAAACGGTAGTCAAATTTGAAGGTTATTTGGAGAAGCAAAGAAGGGAAGCCGACCGCCTTATCAAAGCCGAAGGTATTTCCTTGCCGACCGATTTAGATTATCTTCATATCGATGGTCTAAGGTTAGAGGCAAGGCAGAAACTCAATATGGTGCGCCCTTTGACCCTTGCCCAAGCTTCTCGAATTCCAGGGGTTAATCCTGCGGATTTATCCATCTTGTTGCTTTATTTAAGGAAGGAAAGGAAAGCATGAAGAAAGAAGAACTGATTGATGCCCTTCGATCCGTCAAAATCGATCTTCCCGATTTGGATATTGATAAGCTTTCCCTTTATGCCCAAAAACTAAAGGAATGGAACGAAAGAATGAATCTTACCTCCATCGTCGAGGAAGAGGATGTTTTTTTAAAACATTTCTACGATTCCTTGCTTCCCTGTGCCTTAACTGATTTCAACAATAAAAGCA
Source organism: uncultured Erysipelotrichaceae bacterium (assembly GCA_900317165.1). GTDB lineage: Bacteria > Bacillota_I > Bacilli_A > RFN20 > CAG-826 > Alloenteromonas. The sequence continues at coordinate 30,448 of ONFU01000001.1, read as the reverse complement.
TCGCCGACATCGGTTCTGGGGCGGGTTTTCCCGGAATGGTTATGGCTTTGGCTTATCCTTCCGCGAAAGTCACCTTAATCGATGCCACGAAGAAGAAATTCCTCTTTTTAGAGGAAATAAAGGAAAGCCTTGGACTCGATAATGTCTTTTTCCATGTCGGCAGAGTAGAAGATATGAAGGAAGAAAGGGAGAGTTTCGATATCGTTACTTCCCGCGGATTCGCCTCAATGAATGTTTTCCTCGAAGTGGCCTCCCCTTTGGCTAAAGTTCATGGGGAAGTCATTGCCATGAAAGGAAAAAATGGAAAAGAGGAGATGAAAGAAGCGATCGACGCTTTGAAAATTTTGGGCCTTCGTTATGGCAAACGCATCGAGACGATTATGCCAAATAGCGGGGACGTGCGTATGAATTTCCTCTTCAACAAATATAAAAACACGCCTGTTAAATATCCCCGTGAATGGGCAAAAATCATTAAGCATCCTCTTTGAGGAAAAATCGTTTTTAGGATAAAATAGTCATTATGGCAAAGGTTATTTCTATCGCGAATCAAAAGGGTGGTGTCGGAAAAACCACGACCGCCATTAACCTTTCGGCAGCTCTCGCCCATTTTGGGAGGAGGGTTCTTTTATTGGATTTGGATCCCCAGGGGAATTCCGGCAGGGGCATTGGCATTGATATCAACATAATTCCCATTACAATGAGGGAAGTCCTTCTTGGTGAGAAGAGCATCAAAGAAGCCATCGTCCATTCGATGTATCCTCAGCTTGATATAGCGATTTCAAACATACGCCTCGCGTCTTTGGAGGTTTCCTTGATTGAATCGCCTAGGGAAAGACCCTTCTATATGCTTAAAGATGTCCTATCCGAAATCGAGGGGGATTACGATTACATCATCATCGATTGCCCACCGTCTTTAGGTATTCTTTCTCTCAACGGTTTGGTAGCCGCGAATTCATGCATCGTCCCCGTCCAATGCGAATATTTCGCAATGGAAGGGTTAGCGTCAGTCTTATCCACGATAAACACGATCCGCCAAGACCATAACAAGGATTTGAAAATTGAGGGTTTCCTCTTGACGATGTATGATGCCAAAACCCGTCTTGCCGAGGAAATCTCCGAGCAAGTCCGTTCCCTTTTCAAAGAAAATACCTTCATGGTCGCGATTCCTCGGAATCTTTCCGTCGGGGAATCCCAAGCTAAACATATGCCAGTCGTCCATTATCGCCCTTCCGCCCAAGGAAGCGTCGCCTATTTCGCCTTAGCTCGGGAAGTGATGGACCATGAAGAATAACAATTCGTCCCTTCTTTCCTCTTCCTTAAAGGATCTAATCGAGAAGTTTTCACAAGAAAACATCATCGCCGTCATGGAAAAGGAGTACGCAAGTTCTCCGACCAGGCTCATTTCGACGTCCTTAATTGACGATACTTCCTATATTTCCAGCGTTCCCATCAAAAAGAACGTTATCGATTTCTTTGCCGAAGGGCTTAAGGAAAAGGGTTTTTATAACCCTCTTGTCATCCGTAGCAAAGGCGAACGTTATGAATTGATACTCGGCCGTAAAAGATTCATTGCCGCGAAGAAGGTCGGCATCGTCTCCTTACCCTGCGTCATCGCCGAAGTCAGCGATGAGGAAGAGCTTTTGATGCTCCTTGCGGATAATCGTGATACTAGGGATTGCCCAGCTCCCCAAATAGCTCTTGTCTATAAGGCCTTGATCGATGAATTCGACTACACGCATCAAACGCTTTCTGCTTTGTCCCACATTTCTAGACCGCAAGTTACGAACATCCTCAGGATCCTTAAATTGCCTCAGGAAATCCAGGATGAGATAAGTTTAGGAAACCTTTCCTATGGACATGGCAAAGTTATCGCTTCCCTCAACGCGGAGGATATGGTGCCCTTTGCCAAACGGATAAAGAAAGAGAAACTTTCCGTTGGCAAGACCGAATACCTTGTTAGGGAGATGCTTTCAAAAGATTCTAATAACAAGAGTTTGCTTACCCCCTCGATGTTCGGGGCCAAGGAAATAAGGGATCGCTCCAAATCGGTAACCTTCCGCTTTGAGAGCGAAGAAGAAAAGGAAGCCTTTGTGAAAAAGCTTCTTGGAAACGAAAACGAGTAAAGAAAAATCCCCTTTCGCAGGGGATTATTTCATTAAGGGATAGCTTATTCGGAAATGGCCTGAACTGGGCAGCTTTCGATGGCATCCGCGATATCGGCGTCTTCGCCTTCGTTGACTGCAACGGCTTTGCCGTCATCACCGATTTCGAAGATATCTCCGTGGGCAGCGGCGCAGAGTCCGCATCCGATGCAGAGATCGTTATCGACTTTTGCTTTCTTTGGCATGGTACAACTCCTTTGATGTGCCTTCATTATAATGACTTGCGTTTAGAATACAAACGGCAAATTGCCCCGAAGGTGCTTAAAAAGTAGTCTTTTTCCCTAAAAGCCACAATTTAAATTGAAGTAATTTAAAGGTATGATATTGGCGTTTATGGAAACGAGACTGCAACGCTATGCCAAATACCGCGCCTCAATCCGCCTTTTGCCGGAGGACGCTTTTAGCGACGACGGCAAATTCAACAAGACGATGACTTCGTCCGAGTTGAAATCTTTGGCCTCAATGGGACGTCCCGCTTCGGTCATCCATACCGCCGCCTCGGGCAAACCGGAAATCGATATCGCCCCTGAGGAAGGGCAGGTAACGCCCTATGCTTTTTATCTCGCCAAGAAAAAAGCCTGGTGGGTTGCCAAAGCAATCATCTCCTTGGTGGTTCTTGGCGGGCTCGTTGCTTTCTTCGCCTTCTTCGTTGGGTTCTGAGGATTCTTTTATGGAAAAAAACATCTCTGTCGCCATTGATGGCCCAGCCGCCGCTGGAAAAAGTACCGTCGCCAAGAAAGTCGCTTCGATTCTAGGTTTTACCTATATCGATACGGGAGCTATGTATCGCGCTTTTACCTATGCGGTCATAAAAGCCGGACTCGATCCTCAAAGCGAAGCCCAATCCAACTCCCTTATCCCTTCAGTTTCCATAGAACTCGCCGAAGGCGGAAAGGTTTTCTGCAATGGCGAAGACGTTACCAGAGCCATTCGCGAACCTCTTGTCTCCGGAAACGTCAGCTATATCGCTTCCTATAAGGAAATACGTTTGGCTATGGTCGATATGCAAAGGAAGATGGCGGAAAGCAAATCCGTCGTCATGGATGGTCGGGATATCGGAACATATGTCTTGCCCAAGGCCTCCGTTAAGATTTTCCAAATTGCCTCCGTTGAAACGAGAGCGGAAAGACGCTTTAAGGAAAACCAGGAAAAAGGCATCCCCACCACCTATGAAGAGGTGGTCGCTGATGTCAAGAAACGCGATTACATTGATTCGCATCGCGCCTTTGCCCCGCTTTCTCAGGCAGAGGATGCCGTTGCTTTGGATACTTCGAACCTCACCATCGAAGAATCGGTCGAGGCCGTTTTGAAAATCATCGCCGACAAAACCGGTTTGGAGGTTCCATGCCACTAGGTTTAGTCGCAATCGTCGGAGCCCCTAACGTTGGCAAGTCGACCCTTTTCAACCGTATGGTCGGGGAGCGCTCCTCGATTGTTGAAGATGTCCCTGGAGTTACTAGGGATAGGCTTTATGGAAAGGGCGAATGGCTTACCAAAGAGTTCCAAATCGTTGACACGGGTGGCATAGAAATCAAAAATGCCCCCTTCCAACAGGAGATCCGCGCCCAAGCGGAAATCGCAATGGAAGAAGCCGATGTCATCCTTTTCGTAGTCGATGGGAAGACCGGCGTTACCGAAGACGATAGGGCGGTTGCCAAGATCCTTTATAAGACGAGTAAACCCGTTTTGCTCGTCGTCAACAAAATCGATAATAAGGACCGTCTTGCAGACGCCTATGAATTCTATGCCTTAGGGTTAGGCGACCCCTATCCGGTTTCTGGAAGCCACGGCATTGGGGTTGGCGATTTGCTCGATAAAGTCATCTCTTTACTTCCCGAAAAGGAAGAGGAAGTCAAAGGCGATGCCGTCTCTTTCTGCTTTATCGGAAGGCCAAACGTCGGGAAATCATCCTTGACCAACGCGATTCTTGGAGAAACCAGAACCATCGTCAAGGATATCGCCGGAACCACCCGCGATTCCATCGACACCCCGTTCACCTATAACGATAAGAATTACGTTGCCATCGATACGGCCGGTTTGGTCAAGCGCGGGCGCATCTATGAAGCGATCGATAAATACGCGGCCTTGCGCGCCTTAAGGGCCATCGAAAGAAGCGACGTTGCCATCTTGGTGATCGATGCCTCCACCGGCATCCTCGATCAGGACCGTCATGTAATTGGCTATGCCCTTGATGAATGCAAGGGAATCGTCGTTGTCATCAACAAATGGGATATCGCCGGAAAAGGCGTCCAACAACAGGATTTCGAAGCGGAATTCCGTAGGAGGTTCAAATTCCTTGAATACGCGAAGGTCGTTTTCGTCTCCGCTAAGACGGGAAGGGGATTGGATAATATCCTCCCCGCGGTCGATCAGGCTTATGAATCCTGCTCAAGAAGGGTACCCACCTCGATTCTTAATACGGTTATCCTCGATGCCCAGAACATGAACCCGACCCCGGAATTCAACCATGGCCGTCTGAAGATCAATTACGTCTCCCAGGTCGCGACCAACCCCCCGACATTCGTCATGTTCTGCAACGAACCGAACTTCGCCCATTTCTCCTATACGCGTTATTTAGAGAATAGACTTCGCGACACTTTCGATTTTGAAGGAACCCCGATCAAGATTATTTACCGTCGTAAAAAATAGTCCATTTAATCTTTAAAACAAAAATCGACATTATTGTCATATCAAAATAGCGAATTTGTCCGATTTTATCGGAATTATTACTTTTCTAAAGAAAAGAAATGCCCAAAAAACACAAAAATAAGAAAAAAACTTGCATTTGTTCCGATGGAATGTTAACTTTTACTCACTTCAAATCAGCAATAGGAGGAATTATCCATGAACAAAGCTGAATTAATCGGTTTGGCCGCCGAGAAGGCCGAAATCTCCAAGACCGACGCTGAGAAGGTCATCGATGCCGCTCTTCGCCTCGTTGAAGAGGCCGTCGTCCGTGGCGAAGCCGTCAAAATCTCTGGTTTTGGCATTTTTGAGAAGAAGGTCCGCGCGGCCCGTGTTGGCACCAACCCATCCAGTGGCGCTAAGATCACCATCCCAGCTTCCAACTCCGTCGCTTTCAAACCTTCCAAAGGCTTGAAAGAGAAAGTCAACTAAGTTAGGGACTAATCTTTAAACCCGGGGCAACCCGGGTTTTTTATCCCCTTTGTCTATGGAACTCCCATCTTTCTTTGAAAAACTGCACGAACTCTTTGCTAAAAACGGGTTTGAGATTTACCTTGTCGGAGGCACCTCTCGCGACATCCTTTTGGATATTCCTCTTCGCGATTTCGACCTGGTAACAGATGCCACCCCAGAACAGATGAAGGGATTTTTGGATAACGCCGACTTCACCTTCGCTAGATTCGGTTCGGTAAAACTCGTTTTTGAAGGTTACAAAATGGATATCACCACCTTTAGGCAAGAAGATTCCTATGGGGATTTCCGTCATCCTAGTAAAATTGTTTTCATCAAGGATATGGAAATGGATTCCTCTAGGCGCGATTTCACCATCAACGCGATCTATATCGACCATAATGGGAAAACATATGATTTCCATAATGGCTTGGATGATTTAAAGAATGGGATCATCCGCTTCATCGGAGATCCGCGGATGAGGATTTCAGAGGACCCATTACGCATTCTTCGCGCAGAACGCTTTGCCAAAAGACTTGGTTTTTCTATCGACAAAGAAAGCCAAGAGGCCATTGATGAAATGCGGGGCCTACTCGAAAAACTCAATCCGGAAAAGATTAAAATGGAAAGCAAAAAAGGATAGAATAGAACCATGAACGAAATCGGATCGATGGAAGCCGTGGACTTCCGTTACTTGTTGCTTGAATATTACAAAAAACTGGACCTCGACGAGAATAGCCTCGCGGTCATTCTTCTCGTCGACCATCTTTTAAGGCAAAACAACACCTTCATCACCGCGGATATCCTTTCCTTGAAGATGTCATTGAAGCAAAAAGACATCGACGATATCCTTGCCGAACTCATCAAGCGCGACCTCCTTTCCTATGAGATGAACGGGAAAGACATGATCACGACTTTGGAACCCTTGAAAAAGAAACTCTACAAGATGTTCCAACTGGCAGTTGCTAAGGATAAGCAAAACCTCGCTTCCGAGGAAAGAAGCGCTTTGCTCTCTTCTTTATACGCCTATTTCGAAAAACGCCTTAACAGAACGTTATCCCCTTTGGAAAATTCCACTCTTTCGACTTGGCTTGATGATGGCTTCACTGAAGAAGATATCAAAGCGGCCTTAGAGGAATCGATCGCCGCAGGACGCCGTTCCTTCAAGACCATCGACCGTACCCTCCGCACTTATAGGAGAAGAGGGGATATATCACGCGAAGGCTATTCAGGCGTCAGCGATAACTGGGATAAATCCATTGAGGAAACCATTGAGATGGCCAAGACCAAATGGCTCGATGACGATGATTGATAAATCTTTCCTTCTTGATAAATTGGACGAGATGTTTCCCTCCGCTCATTGCGAGCTGAATTTTTCTTCTCCCTTTGAATGTTTGGTCGCCGTCTCCTTAAGCGCCCAAACAACCGATAATTCCGTTAATCGCGTCACGCCTAGGCTCTTTTCGACTTATCCAACCCCCGTTGAGATGGCAAAGGCGGATATAAAAGAGGTCGAGGAAATCATCCATAGCATTGGCCTATACCATAATAAGGCCAAGAACATCATCTCCTTATCGAAGGCTATCGTCGAAAACTTCAATGGTGAGGTTCGCTTGGACAAAAAGACCTTAACGAGTCTCCCTGGTGTTGGCATCAAAACCGCGAATGTTGTTCTCGCGGAAGCCGCCCATATACCTTCGATTCCCGTGGATACCCATGTATCCAGAGTCTCCATAAGATTAGGGCTAGCGAAAGAAGGGGATGCCCCTGAAGTAGTTGAGAAGAAACTCGAAAAAATCTTTCCAAAGGAAAGATGGATCAAGATGCATCATCAACTTATATTCCTAGGGAGGAGGGTTTGCTCCGCCCGTTCGCCCCAATGTGAGACGTGTCCGTTGTCCGTTCAATGCAAGGAAGGGAAGAAAAGACTTTCCACCAAAGGCAAATAATCGTAACGAGGACGGTATCCTAGCTTAACGAGTTTGCCTTTTTCTTTAACCCAACTTAATGGCAAGGAAGAACGTGGTTTTTCTTTGTAGAAAGCGATGATATCCTCCGCGGGGAGAAGGTAGACTTCGTTAAGCAAGGCGAAATCGATGAGGAAGAAGGCAATGCCCCCATGAAGTAAAACCCTCTCAAGGTGCTCTATTTGCTGAGGGGGGATGTTGCTTAAGGGGAAAGAGGTCTTCGAATGGGTGCTCTTGGCCTCGAAATCGATGTAATGTCCCTTGTAAACGCCATTATAATCCGTGGTCGATTGGGTTTCGAAATACGCGGAGGTGATCTTCGGTCCATGGGTATAGTCAACGGATACGACGTTAATCGGAGTGGGGCGTTTGATAATCAGACATAAACCCTTTTCTAGGTAATAGGCGTTGGTCTCGTTGATGCCCGCTTCAAAATCCATTCCGCGGTTCCCCGGTTTGATCTTCCCGGTTTTCGCTTTCTTCTTCGCGTTGACGTTACCATCCTCGGCGAGCTTTGGTTTTATTCCGCCGGGATAATTCATTTAAGGGACTCCAAAACTATTTTGTCGAAGGTGGTCATATCGATCGTTTCGCCATTGCGGAGTTTATTCATGAGAATCCTAAATGGCTCTGGAAGGTTCCTGCCCCTAGCGATGGTCTTCCCATATTCCTTGGCGAGGATTTCCTTTTTGGTGAAGAGGGCATCATAAAGAGCCATGAGGCTATAGGTGTCGCTCGTCGCGGTATGGGCCTTGCCTTTTAATTGGAGTTCGAAGACATCCATGGCTTTGGTCAAGTTGATGGGATTTCCATCGTCCCCGGTGACGAACCTAGAAAGGAAACGCATGAAATCAAAGCAATGATGCTTGACGAACAAGGCTTCTTCCATTGAGGAATCCATGTTGTTCGCGGCGGAATGCTCAAATATTTCGCCATCTTGGTTTCCATAGCAGATATAGAGGGCTTTTTTGTAATCCCTGCCAACGTATTTTTGCAATCCCTTTTGGACAACGCGGAAAGGGACGCCTTCCTTCTCTAAGAATTGATCGGTGAGACCCGTCATCTCGGAAACCCTAGCTCCGACATGGCCTTTTGGTTTCACGTAATAATGGAGTGGCTTGAAGGCTTTCTTTATGGAACCATCGTCCTTCAATGTGGCTTTAATGGCCGCGATTTCGGTCATTTCATGACTGAATTGGGTGGCTTCTAGATCGAAGAAGACGAGGGTCTTGTGGTTTTTGATGGCTTGCAACAACGCTTTCATGATAAAGATAATAACACATTCTTGACTTATTTCCTTTTAAGAGTTGAATATCTTGCTTATAATAATAAGCAGGAAGTAGCGATTATGGATGACAACACGACTATCAGCCTCAATGCGAAAGCGATCCTCGAAAAGACCTTTGTTCCCCATGGAAACGGATACGATCCCGACGAGGTCGATGCCTTTCTTGATCAAATCATTCGCGACTATCGGGCCTTCGAAGCCTATTACAAGGAAGCCAAGGAATACACGGTCAGTCTCGAAACCTCCCTTCGCAACGCGAAAGAGAAGATCAACAAGCTTGAAGTCGAGAACGCCTCCTATAGTTCGAGGCTAGCGGGTGTCAAAGACACCGATGAAGTCAATTCCACGAACATCGAATTGATCAACCGCATCCGTCGATTGGAGACCGAACTCTTCAAAAGGGGAGCCGATCCAAACCTCATCAAATAGGCTAATTCCTAAAGCATTAGTTCTTTATCCGACCCAGACGACTGCTGCCGAAAGGTAGAGGAAAGTCCATGCTCGCACAGCCTGCGATGGCTGTAGTGTTTGCGCCAGGCGAATCAATAAGCCTGGGTACGCGGGAGCGCGTAACGGCGGGCGAACGCCTCTTGTAGGCGGGAACCCCTAAGGTGCCACAGAGACGAGCCTGATGGCGACATCAGGATGAAACGCGGTAAACCCCACAAGCGAGAAACCCAAATTTGGTAGGGGAAGCACCAAGTCCGAACTGAAGGGCGAGGGGCCAGGGCAACCTGAGATAAATTGTCGTCCTCGACAAAACATGGCTTATCGGGTCGGATACTCATCAAAAGAAGGACCGATTATGAAGAAAATCAATCTCCCAACGAAAATCACCATCTCCCGCATCGTGCTGGTCGCGGTTTTGCTAATCTACTTAGGAATCTGCACCATCCTTTCCCTTAACGGTCAACTCGGTGACCAATATTTGGGGAATTCGACCATCACCGTTCCTGGCCTTGTCGCCGCGATTATCTTCATCGTCGCCTCCATGACCGACTGGCTTGATGGATATCTAGCAAGGAAAAACGACCAAGTCACGACGTTAGGGAAATTCCTTGACCCCATCGCCGATAAGATGCTCGTCAATTCGATGCTCATCTTCTTCGCCGTTCCGGTCGCAGGTATTTCAGGATACGTTTTCGTCCCCGCTTTCTGCGTTATCCTCATGGTTCTTCGCGACCTTATCGTTGATACCCTTCGCTTCGTCGCCGCCCAAAAGGGGAAGGTCGTGGCCGCGAATATCTTCGGCAAACTCAAAACTGTTTTCCAAATGATCGCCCTTCCCTTCATCATGCTTGGCGACTTCCCGTTCTCCTATTTCGATGCGGATTGGCCGGTTTGGGTCCGCCCATCGATGATCATGATTTATATCGCCACTTTGATGAGCGTCATCTCCGGCGTTATCTATGTCATTCAAAACGGACATGTCCTCAAGGAGGAAAAGAGCGATGAATGAGAACGCCCGTCTCCTTCTTGAATTGCTCTCTTCCAAGGGATTGACCCTCTCTTCCGTCGAATCCTTGACGGGAGGATTGTTTGGTAAAACCATTACCGATGTCCCCGGGGCTAGCTGCGTCTATCTTGGCGGGGCCGTCACCTATTCTGCCAAATTGAAGGTTGAATTAGGAGTTAGGCAAAGCACCATCGATAGGTTCGGCGTAGTCTCTGCGGAAGTCGCTTCCGAGATGGCCGTCTCCGGTTCTAGAAGATTCGGGGCCGATATCACGATCTCCTGCACTGGTAACGCTGGCCCAACCGTCGAAGAAGGCGGCAAACCTGTTGGCTGCGTCTACCTTGGACTTGTATATCGTGGCTCCGCTTGGACCATCCCTCTCCAATTCGGTGGGGATAGGAACGACATCAGAGAGTCGACGATTGAAGCAATGATTGCATTTATTGCAAGTTTGTTTCCGAAGGAAAAAGAATCAATTTGAAAAAATAGCGGACGATTTTTGAAAAAATCCACTATTAGTAAGTAGGAGGAAAAAATCCAAATGGCAAATAACCACTCGCCAAAAGACGAAAAAATGGCGGCACTCGATGACGCCCTAAAGACAATCGAGAAACAATTCGGCAAAGGCAGCGTCATGCGCCTAGGTGAAAGGCCTAAGGTTGATTATGATGTCGTCCCGACCGGTTCCATCCTACTTGATAACTGCATCGGCGTAGGAGGATACCCCAAAGGTCGTATCATTGAGATCTATGGACCTGAAAGCAGCGGCAAGACCACGCTTGCTCTCGAAGCCATCGCCGAAGCCCAAAAGAAAGGGGGGCGTGCAGCCTTTATCGACGCTGAACACGCCATCGATCCAGAATACGCCGCAAAGCTAGGCGTTGATATCGATGAGCTCATCCTTTCCCAACCAGATTCTGGAGAACAGGCTCTTGAAATCACAGAGATGCTAGCTTCTTCTGGAGCGATTGATATCATCGTCGTCGACTCCGTCGCCGCGCTTGTCCCACAGGCGGAATTAGATGGCATGATGAGCGATAACCAAGTCGGATTGCAGGCCCGCTTGATGAGCAAGGGCATGCGCAAAATCGCCGGCGTTCTTAATCGCACAGGCACCATCGTCATCTTCATCAACCAGATCCGTGAAAAAGTTGGGGTCATCTATGGGAATCCAGAAACCACGACCGGTGGACGCGCCCTTAAGTTCTATGCTTCCATCCGCATCGATATCCGTAGGGCCGAAGCCATCAAAAACGGCACGAACATCGTCGGCAACACCTGCAAGGTGAAGATCGTTAAGAACAAAGTCGCCCCGCCATTCAAAGCCTGCACCATCGAAATGATCTATGGCGAAGGTATCTCCAAATATGGCGAAATCCTTGATATCGGTGAGAAGATGGGACTCATCACCAAATCGGGGAACTGGTTCAACATCGGCGACGAGAAGATTGGCAACGGCCGCGAAGCCGCCAAGCGTTACCTTATCGAGCATCCCGATGTGACCGCCTCGCTTGAAGCCCAAATCAGAAGCGGCAATCGTCCAGCGGAAAGCGAAGAATAAGAGCCTTATTGAGGCAGGAAAGAACTTCAACCTGCCTCTTTTTCTTTGCTCTTATTCCTAAAATCTTTCTGCATCAAAAAAATAATTTCGTGGAGTGCATGTATCAGTTTTCGCTTGTTTTAAGCTTCAAAAAACGTTTTTGGGGAAATTCCGCCTGTTATATGCGCGTGGTATTTGTTAGAATTAGGCGAACCAAAACGGTGTCCCTTCAGGGGAATTCTCAATAAACTAACGTCTTCGGACGTGACGAAAATGAAAACTTACCCAGCTTTTTCCTAAAGCGCAGGAAGGGACCGCGCGCTTTTTGGTGAATGCAGATTATAAGGAGTTTCATAAATATGTTTGCACTATTTCTGGATACCGGCGCCTGGATTGGCATCCTCGCCGGTGCCGTCGTGGCTGCTATCGGCCTAACAATCCTCGTTTTCTTCTTACTTAGGAAGAATTCCAAATCCAAAGCAGGAAAGGAAGCCGATGGAATCATCCATGACGCGAAAATCAAAGCCGAAGTCATCGTCAAAGACGCTCGTTTGGAGGCTAAGCAAGCCTTGTTCGAAGCCAAACAGGAAGCCGAGAACAATGCCCGCGAACGCAAAAACGAGATCGCCCTTGAGGAGCAAAAACTCAATTTGAGGATTAATGCGATTGATGCCCGTGACGCCGCCCTCGTCGAAAAGGAAAACAACCTCGAGAAGAAGTCCGAGACCCTCGATTCCTCCATCGCCGCCTATAAGAAGAGACAGGAAGAATTGAATGAGAAAATCGACGCCATCCTCGTTGAACTTGAGAAAGTCGCTGGGATGTCCACCCAAGAAGCCCATGACGAAATCATGGCCAGGGTCGAATCCAAGATGTCGATGGAAATCGCCCAATACATCAAAAACGCCGAAGAGGAAGCCCGCGATACCGCAAAGGCCAAAGCCATCGATTTATTGACTCTCGCCTGCCAAAAATACGCTCAAGACGTTGCCACCGAACGCACCGTCTCCGTCGTTGCGATTCCTTCCGATGAAATGAAGGGACGCATAATCGGACGCGAAGGACGTAACATCAAAGTCCTCGAATCCGAACTTGGGGTCGACCTCGTTATCGACGATACCCCAGAGGTCATCACCGTCTCTTGCTTCGACCCAATCCGCCGCGAAATCGCAAGGCGTGCCCTCGAATACCTCGTTCGCGATGGTCGTATCCAACCTGGTCGTATCGAGGAAGTCGTCGCCAAATGCCGTAAGGAAGTCGCCGAATCCACCCAGAAATACGGTGAGGACGCCTGCTTCAAACTCGGCTTGCCACGCATCAACAAAGAACTTTGCAACTACATCGGTCGCCTCCATTACCGTACCTCCTATGGTCAGAACCAACTCGAGCACAGCATGGAAGTCGCTTATCTAACCGGCGTTATGGCTGGTGAGCTCGGCCTTGACGTCAACCTTGCTAGACGCGCCGGCCTTCTCCACGATATCGGTAAATCCGTCGACTTCGAAATGGAAGGCAGCCACGTTGAACTCGGTGCCCAAATCGCCAAGAAATACGGTGAGAACGAAGTCGTCCTCAACGCGATTGAATCCCACCATGGCGATAAACCCGCGAGGTTCGTCATCTCCCACCTTGTCGGAGCAGCTGACGCTCTTTCCGCCGCCCGTCCTGGCGCTAGAAGCGAGACTATGGAAACCTATGTCAAACGCATCGAATCTCTCGAAACGCTTGCCAAGAGCTTCGATGGCGTTGAGAAAGCCTATGCCGTCCAAGCCGGACGCGAACTCCGCGTTATGGTCGAATCGTCCAAGATGGGTGATGCAGACGCCGTCTTACTTTCCCAGCAGTTAAAGGACAAGATCGAGGAAGAACTCACCTATCCAGGTCAAATCCATATTGCGGTCATCCGTGAATTCCGCGCGGAAAAGATCGCGAAGTGAGGAAAATGAGGATCCTCTTTCTCGGAGATTTAGTCGGGAGCATCGGTATTTCCGCTGCTTCCGATTTTTTGCCCCTAATAAGGCAGGAGAAGGGGGTTGATTTCGTTATCGTCAACGGGGAAAACGCCTCTAGGGGCAAAGGGTTGACCCATGATGATTATGAAAGAATCGCTTCCTTTGCCGATGTCATTACCTTAGGTAACCACTATAGGTCAAAAGAAGCGATAGACCGCTATATCAATTACGCGGACAAACTGATTAGGCCTTTGAATCTCCTCCATTACGGAAAAGGGGAAGGGTCCAAGGTCTTTGAATGCAAAGGCCATAAAATCCGAGTCACCAATATTCTTGGTGCGGTCTTCATGACCGAAAGCGTCGAAAACCCGGTTTCATACTTCGAAGGCTTCCTCAAAAACGTAAAAGAGGGGATACATATCGTTGATTTCCATGGTGAAGCCACTTCGGAAAAGCAATGGTTCGCCAATTATTTCGATGGCCTTATCAGCGCTTCAATTGGCACCCATACCCATGTTCCTACCGCGGATTGGCGCCTTCTTCCAAAAGGCACCTTCCTCCAATGCGACGCCGGCTATTGCGGAGCCTATGACGCCGTGCTTGGGTTTGACGTTGGTTCGGTTATCGATAGGTTTGTTAAGGACCTCGGCAGGATCGAGGTTCCAGAAAGCGGCCGAAGGGTCGTCTATGGAACGATCCTCGATATCGATGAAGAAAGCGAAAAAGTAGTGGGTTATGAGCCGATATGTTATTTGGACGGAAAGGAGTTAGATTATGGGCCGAGTCGTTTATAAGTCTTTGCCGGATATGAAAAAAGCCCGTGACCGCAAGGAAAAACCCTTGACGATCAAAGAGGATATCCGCCTTTCCAATACCATCAAGGAATTCGCTAAAGGAAAAACGTATTCGATAGTAACCTTCGGTTGCCAAGCTAACGTTAGGGACGAGGAGATCCTTTCGGGTTATCTTGAACTGGCGGGATTCAAGAAGGAAAACGAATCCACCAAAGCCGATTTGGTTATCCTCAATACCTGCGCCGTTAGGGAGAATGCCGAAGAGAAGGTATATGGGGAAATAGGCCGTTATAAGGCTATTGCCTCCAAAAACAAGGACTTCATCCTCGCAATCTGCGGTTGCATGATGCAAGAAGAAGGCATGGCTAAGAAAATCATGGGAAGCTATCCCTATGTCAAATTGATTTTCGGAACCCATAACGTCCATAAGATCCTTGATCTGCTCGAAGAGAAGATCGAAAGGAAGAAGGACATCGTCGATATCTTTTCCTTCCAAGGGGACATCATTGAGAACCTCCCTTCGACGAGGCTAGATAAATACAAGGCCTTCGTTAACATCACCTATGGTTGCGACAAATTCTGCACATATTGCATCGTTCCTTATACCCGTGGCCGCGAACGTTCGAGGGCAAAGGAAGACATAATCGCGGAATGTCGCGAATTAGTTAAGGAAGGGTATCAGGAAATCACCCTTTTGGGCCAAAACGTAAATTCTTATGGCAAGGACTTCCACGATGGCACCTC
The DNA here is from genome assembly GCA_900317165.1 of uncultured Erysipelotrichaceae bacterium. Classification (GTDB taxonomy): domain Bacteria; phylum Bacillota_I; class Bacilli_A; order RFN20; family CAG-826; genus Alloenteromonas. Next base: position 15,410 of record ONFU01000001.1, on the reverse strand, counting down.
CTTTGCGACTATCCTAGAGGAAGTTGCCAAATTAGGGATACCCCGTCTTCGTTTTATGACCAGCCACCCCTGGGATTTCAACGATGACATGATTGAGGTTATCGCTAAATACCCTAACATCATGAAGTGCATCCACCTTCCTGTCCAATCCGGTTCAACCTCAATGCTTAGGAGGATGGGAAGAAGATATAGCAGGGAAGAATACCTTTCTTTGGTGGAAAGAATAAGGAAAGCCATGCCCGATGTTGCTATCACTACCGATATCATCGTTGGCTTCCCCAATGAAACCGAAGAGGAATTCCAAGATACGCTTTCCCTTTGCGAAATCGTCAAATACGATGCTGCGTTCACCTTCATTTATTCCCCAAGAAATGGGACTCCCGCGGCCAGGATGGTCGATAACGTCGATGATGCGACCAAGCATCGCCGTTTTGACGAATTATTGAAAGTCATCGAGGCGGGAGTGGTTTATCACGCCGATCAGATGATTGGGAAAACATATCAGGTTTTGGTGGATGGGCCTTCCAAAAAGGATAAGGATGTCCTATCTGGCTATACCGAGAATGGTAAACTCGTCCATTTCAACGGACCAAGCTACCTCAAAGGCAAAATGGTTAAGGTTGAAATCCTTGAAAGCCATGCCTTCTCGATGATGGGACGCCTTCTCGATGACCCGATTCTTGTTTTGGCTTCCCATGCCGCGAAACTTCTTGAAAAGGAGGACGCGGTCATTCGTTATAAGAAATACAAAGAGGACTTCGATAACGATGAATCAATCAAAGCCCTTCTTACAGAAATAGAAAACAAGCAACGCGAAATGGTGAAACTCGCCGCGAAAGAAGATAACCAAGAAGCCTTGAAAGCCAAGAAGGAATATGACGAATTGATGGAAAAATACCTTAACCATCCAGTCGTTATCAATCTTAATTCCGCGACCGATGAACTTGAGCCATTGCTTCTTGAAGTGGAGGGTATACTCTCTTGATCATCGTCTTGACTGGACCTACGGGAAGCGGGAAAAGCGACCTTGCGATTTCCTTGGCGAAGACATTAGGGGCCGCGATTATCAACGCGGACGCCTTCCAGGTTTATAAGGAACTGAATATCGCTACGGCAAAGCCGACCCCATCCCAAATGGCGGAAGTCCCGCATTACCTTTTCGATTTCCTTCCATTAACCCAAGATTATGACGCCCCTTCATATCAAAAAGACGCGAGAAGGACCATTGAGGAACTTTCTTCCAAATATCCTCATCTGATAATTGCAGGCGGGACTGGCCTATATATTAGAAGCGCCCTTTACGATTATGAATTCGTCGAGGAAAGGAAAGTCGATCTTTCTTCCTATCAATCGATGGATGACGACGAACTATATAAGGTTTTGCTTTCTATGGACGAAGAATCCGCGAAGAAAACCCATCCCCATAATAGGAGAAGGGTCCTTAGGGCCATTGAGATTTGCCTATCAAGCGGAAGGAAGAAGTCAGAAATCGAAAAAGAACAGACCCATGCACCAATTTATCATTGCCTTTTCCTTGGATTAACCAAAGAAAGGGAAGATGTCTACGCTTCATGCAACGAGAGGGTGGAAAGAATGTTTGAGATGGGCTTACTTGATGAAAATAAAGCCCTATTTGAAAAATATGGAACCTCGCCACATGCCTTCCAGGCAATTGGGGTGAAAGAAACAATCCCTTATTTCGAAGGAAGAGCAACCTTAGAGGAGACCAAGGAACTCATAAAGAAAAACACCCGTAATTACGTTAAGAGGCAGCTTACTTTCTTCGCCCATCAATTCGACCTCAAGCCCGTTTCCAACCTTGAGGATATACTCGCGTTAATAAAACGATAAATTAATCGTTTTGCCCTATAATTCGGAATGGTTTTTTGATAAACTTTTCCAAGCCCATTAGGGGAAACGAAAACATTAGGATTTCTTTATTGTATAAAGAATCCCAAGATAAAAGGAGGTGCCTGATATGGCATTAGCGAAAATCAACGAAATCGCCAAAATCGCTGGTATTGATGAAGAATACCTCGAGCCTTATGGAAAATATAAGGCCAAGATCGATTTATCAATTATGGAAACTTTGAAAGATAGGCCAAACGGCAAATTGGTTTTGGTGACCGCGATCACCCCAACCAAAGCTGGCGAAGGCAAAACCACGACTTCTATCGGTCTAGCGGAAGGCTTTGGCAAAATCGGTCAAAAAGCCATGCTTTGCTTGCGCGAACCTTCCCTTGGTCCAGTGTTTGGAGTCAAGGGCGGAGCGACTGGCGGAGGCCTTGCTTCCATTGCTCCAGCGGAAGAAATCAACCTTCATTTTACGGGGGACATGCATGCGTTAACCAGTTCAATAAACCTTATCTCCGCGGTTATCGATAACCATATTTGGCAAGGCAACGAACTAGGAATCGATCCTTCTAGAGTCGTCTGGAAACGCGCGATGGACATGAACGATAGGGCCCTTCGCAAAGTCCATGTTTCCGAATCCGATAAGAAAGTCGCCCCAAGGGAAGATAGTTTCCTTATCACCGTCGCATCCGAGATGATGGCCATTATGTGCTTAGCCAAAGACGCGGAGGATTTCCGTAAACGCCTTTGCAACATCATCGTGGCTTATACATACGAAGGCAAACCGGTCAGGGTGGAAGATCTCCGTATCACCCACGCGATCATGAAACTCATGAGGGAAGCCCTCAAGCCAAACCTCGTTCAGACCTTAGAGAACAATCCATGTTTGGTCCATGGTGGCCCCTTTGCGAATATCGCCCATGGCTGCAATTCGATCATCGCCACCAAATTGGCCCTTAAACTTGCTCCAATCGTTGTCACGGAAGCCGGCTTCGGCAGTGACCTCGGCGCGGAGAAATTCCTTGATATCAAATGCCGCGAAGCCGGCTTCAAACCCGATGCCGTCGTTATGGTCGCGACCATCCGTGCGCTTAAGATGCATGGCGGCATGCCCTTCGAGGATTTGAAGAATCCCAATGTCGATGCTCTTGCCAATGGCGTCTGTAACCTTGAGGCCCACCTTAAGGCCATCTCCAATTTTGGCGTCCCCTGCATCGTTGCCATCAACCATTTCGCGGATGATTCCGAAGAAGAAGTGGCTTTCCTCACCAAGTGGTGCCATGAAAAGGGATATGAGGTTTCCTTCCTCGATGGCTTCCTAAAAGGCGGAGAAGGCGCGATTGACCTAGCCAAAAAGATGCAAAAGCTTCTCAAAGAGAAGGAATCGCATTATCAGCCTCTCTACCCATTAAAAGCTCCTTTGAAGGAAAAAATCGAGAAGATCGCCAAGAATATCTATGGCGCTAGCGGAGTCGTCTATACCGAAAAGGCGGAGAAGCAACTTGAGGAATATGCAAAACTCGGATTCGAAGATGCCTATATCTGCATGGCTAAGACCCCGCAATCCTTGACTGATGATCCATTGGTCTTGGGCGCTCCAAAAGACTTCAAGATCACCGTTAGGGAAGCTAATCTTTCCGCGGGTGCCAATTTTGTTGTCTGCCTTACCGGCGAAGTCATGACGATGCCTGGCCTTCCCAAGGTTCCAGCGGCGGTCAAGATGGAGGACATGCCTTGGTAATCGAATATTCTCTCTATGATGAAATAGAGATGAAGAAGCCACATCCTTGTTCTACTAGATCACATCGCTTCCAAATACTTAGGTTGGGCGCCGATGTGAAAATCGTTTGCCTAGGATGCGGCAATATCCTTCTTCTAGATAGGGACACCTTCAACCATAAGATAAAGAAGGTCATCTGCTCGCACGATAAACCTCTCATCCATTACGAAGAGATTTCATAAAAAATAACGGGGACATGTAGCGATAAACGAAAGTCCCCGTTTTTATTTTGCATTTTTTTGAGCCAATTTCCGGTTTTTTCCACTATTAGTTAGTAGAGGCACTTTATGAAAACCCTATCTTGCTCAAAACTAACTAAAACCTACGGAGGACAAACTGAAGGAGTCCTCGCTTTAAATTCCTTTACCTATTCTTTTCCCAATAAGGGACTTGTTTCAATTTTAGGAAAATCAGGCTCAGGGAAATCCACTTTATTATGTCTTCTCTCCTTAATGGAAAAACCGACCGCGGGGAAGGTTTATTTCAAAGGTGATGATATCAATGCTCTTCCCGATAAAGCAAAGAATAGATTTCTACGCGACGAGACTTCCTTCATCTTCCAACATTACGGTTTATTCGATAAGGAAACAGTTTTGGAAAACGTGATCTTGCCTTTATTAATGAAAGGGTATAGCCGAAAGAAAGCCATCAAGAAAGCCGAAACAATCCTCTTAAGGTTTGGCTTAAAGGGCTTTGCTAGAAGGGAGGTAGCGACCCTTTCTGGAGGAGAAAAACAAAGGGTGGCAATATGCCGCGCCCTAATAAAGAAGCCGCGAATCATCTTCGCGGATGAGCCTACGGGGGCGTTAGACGCGCGTAATGGAGAGGAGGTTATGAAGATGCTTTCCTCCGCTTCGAAATCGGCTTTGGTGATTATGGTTAGCCATAATAAAGAATTGGTAGAAGCATATTCAGATAGAATTCTTCATTTAAAAGACGGGAAGCTTGTAAGCGAAGAAAAATTGAAGACCGAGGAAGGCGTTGAAGAAGAGAAAACAAATACAGGTACCTCCTCTTTTTGGGTATTAAGGTTCTTCGCCAAATACCTTAAAGAAGATTTTAGAAGAAATATCCTAACTGGCTTATCGGGAATAATTGGTTGCTTATCAATCCTCCTTAGCTTTGGTTATTTGACTTGCTCAAAGGAAGCAATGCAAAGGAAAAGAGGGGAGACTTTAGAATATCTTAGCGCGAATATCTCCAAGAAAGAGATTATCAACTATGGGAATTCCCCCGTTTCCTTATCAAGAGAAAAGCGCCCAACAATCGAGGAAATAAACGATAGACTTGGTTCACTTAATTATAGTGTTCATCCCGATTATTCGGTTTTCTTTCCCCTTTCCCCACTTTATGGTTTTGATAACGAAGAGTACTCAGACGTTTCGTTCGTATCTATTTACGATTCGTCTTTAGAGGAATACGGCAAAAACCTTTTGATTGAAGGAGAAGCAAGCTTAGAACAAGGAATTTGCTACGTTAACGATGTTTTTGCGAAATCTCACCCTTCCCCAATAGGAAAAGAAGTGGTGGTTGATCTGACCGTTCCTCTTGATAACGGATTCATTCACGATGAGGTCAAAATATACTACCGTTTTGCCATAAAAGGCATAATCGGTGAGTTCTCTTATATGAATACACCTAAGGTCTATTATCCATATGGCTTGGTGGAAAATGAGCTTAGAAAGACAATCCTAGAAAACCATTCCGAGAATTTAGGGAAGAAAATAAACGCGCTTGATGCCTTAGAACTTGGCTTAGCCAATGAGAATTCCAAAAAGGTATTCTTTCATGATCCTAACGAGATGGATTTGGTTTATAACAAAATCAAAGAAGAAAATAACATAGTTATTTCCTCGAACGCCTTCATGGTTTTCGATAGCTTTTCCTCCTTGTCCGAAGCTTTCTCTTTGTGCTTATGGCTGCTTTTTGCAATTTCTTTATTCGGGGTAATAGGGATAAACGCGATGAGCTTCCTATCTTTGTTCCTAAAAAGGCGAAAGGAAGTGGCGTTGTTATTTTCGCTTGGAGCCAAAAAGAGCGAGGTCATGACCCCGTTTTTGCTGGAATCTGGACTCGCATCAATCCTCTATTGTTTGTTATCAATAGCCCTGTTTTATCCCTTGAAAGTTTTGTTCAACCTTCTTCTTCAAAACTATTTCGGGATTGGAGATTTGATTGATATTCCATCCTTTGGACCATCTGTTTCGGGCCCTGTTTTCCTTGCGCTATTTTTGGCTATCAACGTTTTCATTGCCCTCTTCTCTGGGTCCATGCCAATTCTTTTCTCTTTGAGAAAGGGCTTAAGAAAGGAGCTCCGCGATGAATGAATTCGTCATCCTCCGTCATATATATAAGCGATATGGGGATTCATATGCGCTTCATGATGTAAGTCTGACTTTCCCTTCAAAAGGCTTAGTTGGTATTTTAGGGCCTTCCGGATCAGGCAAATCCACCTTATTGAATATCCTTTCTGGTGTGGACAGAAAATACATGGGTTCAACGGTTCTTTTGGGAAAGTCTTTGACCAGTTTAAACGAAGCCGAAGCCACGGAGTTTAGGTTAAGAAATATTGGGTACGTGTTTCAGGATTTCAAACTTTTGGACCTTGAGAAGGTAGCCGAAAACATTCGTCTTCCTCTTCTTGCCCTTTATAACGAAGATAGCGGAAGGATAAAAAGGAAGGTTCAGGATTTATTGCTTTTCGTTGGACTAGAGAAGAAAAGGAATAAGCGGGTGATGACGTTGTCGGGAGGGGAAAAACAAAGGGTAGCGATCGCTAGAGCCTTGGCTAACGATCCTCGCTTGATCCTCGCGGATGAACCAACCGGAGCGCTAGATGAGAAAAACGCTGAGGCCATATTCAAATTGCTCCGCGGAATTTCCAAAAACAAATTAGTGATAGTCGTTAGCCACGACGAGGAAACATTACGGAAATACGCGGATAGGTTGATCCATATAGAAGATGGGAAAATCGTTAAGGAAGAGAAAAGCGAAAGAAGCAACGATTGCCCGATTCCTTCCTCGATTCGCTTAAAGGCCAAAAAGGAAAAAACCAACGTGCCCCTTTCCTTTCTTTATAAGCACGCCTCATCTTTGATTAAAGCCAAGAAAATCCGCGGTTATATCTCTAACGTCGCGATTTCCGTCGGGATGTTAGGGCTAGGCTTAGCGACCTATATTCATTCTTCGATTGGCGAGGAGGTCAATAAGGCCGTCGGAGGATTCGTCCAAGACAACACCTTGATTGTTAAACCAGTGGAAAAGGCTTCTTCCCCCATTTCAAACACCTATTCTTTGGAACTTGATAAAGCCAAGCAAATGGTCTTAGACCATCCTGAAGCATTTGAAGGTTATGGCGTTAGCTTGAAAACCGATTACGGAAATGTGTTTTCGGACGCGGATGAGGTCCATTTCCTTTCTAGGAGTGGGACTCACATCGATCTCCCTTATTATCGAGTCGAAAACGTGAACGACTTCCTTTTTCTAGATGACGAGGCCTCTGTGTACCCTAACATCAATGAAGTTCTAAAAACCAATGAAATCGTCCTTGGTCTCCCTTATGAGAATATGTTCCGTCTTTGCTTGGAATTGGGCATCGATAGGGATTTCAATTCCTTAGGGGAATATATTCTTTATCAAAACCCGACGCTTGTCTTTGATCTGGCTAATTACGGGATGGATTTCGCCGATAGCGAATACCTTGATATTCGCGGTGTCGTTAGAAGCGAAGTGCCTTGCTTTTACCATAACGACCGTTTATGGAATCATTCCTTCTTCGTAGATCTATTAAATTTCCATCCAAAGACGAGTCCAAACCTCTCCAACGCCCAAGAAATGTTTGAAGTCCCTTACCTTTCCTTAAAAGGCGATTTCTCAGACTTCCTGAAGAAAAGCCGAGAAGAAGGGCAATACCAAAACCTCGTTTATGAATATGGGAACAAGGATTATCTTCCTTCGATCGTGGATGATGACCATCCTTTGAAGGAGGAGAGGATTTACCTCTATTCCGCGGATAAATATGGCATGCCCTTCACCAAAATGAAGGAAATGGAGAAAAAAGATCCCCGCATTTTGGGGAGGGAACCAATCGCCAAAGGCTCCTTTTTCGCCGATACGGAATCGGTGATCTCCGGCTTTTCCTCAAATGTCTTTTTGTCTTCCTCCGAAACGATGCTAGAAGATATCTGCGATAAGGCCTCGATTAGGGAGAAGGCGGATGCGGATTTGCCTCTTTCCTTGCCTTCCGAAGTCGTTTCGGGAAGTCTTCCTTATCTGGGAAGTGGAGGATTTTGGATTGAAGCTGGCAAGAAAACCTTCGATCAAGGAAGAGCCCCATCCTCAATCGATGAGGTCGGGATTTCATCCTCCCTATTCGAAAAATGGGGAAGCCCATTGGAGGTATATATCGGCATTGAGAAAAATAGAGCACTGATTGGAGGCCAAGTCATATCGGATTATTCGATTTGCCCGTTGCGGGTCAGCGGCATCGTCCATAATGATCACGATGTCATATATGTGGAAAACGATTGGACGCATGACTTCTTTTTGACCAGAGCCAAAATCTCTGGCTTCAATTTGGAAGCAGAAGGGGCGGTATTCTATTTTTCCTCCAAGGACGAGGCCAAAAAGGCGAACGAGTCATTGAAGGAAGCCTTTCGCGATTATCGATTCTTTAATCCTAGCGAAGAGGTCGGTTCGACCGTGAAGGAGGTTACCGATTATATCGGAGTTGTTTTGATCGCCTTCTCTTTCCTTGCCCTTTTGATGGCGAGTCTTCTATTTTTGGTGGTGATGTCCATCACTTTGGAGGAATGTAAGGAAGAGGATGCCTTACTCCATAAACTCGGGATTTCCTTAGAAGACAGAAAAAAGGCCATGAGGATGCACGCCTTATCGTATACCTTGCGTTCTTTGGTTCCGTCTTTGGCGATTCTTTTGGCGATGGAAGTGCTCGTCGCCTATATCATCTCGGCAATTTTCGGATCCTCATTTTATTTTTCCTTCTCTCCAATCCCCCTAGTCTCAATCCTTGTTACCTCCCTCCTATTCTATGTTTTCCTCTCTTTTTGTATCAGGATAACATTTAAATCTAATCCGGAAGAAAACTTTTAAGACCCTTTTAGTTTCCATTTTCGATAAGGGAAAAATCAATTATTTATCGTTATAAATTGACTATTGTTAGATTTTTGAATTCCGTTAAAATATACGTTGAAGTTTCTTTTGAGTTCCATGAATCGAAAGTTACTTCAGGAAAGGTGTAGAATAGATGAAGGGAACAGTTAAAATGTTCGACAAAGAGAAAGGTTTTGGCTTCATCCGCGCTGAGGATGGCAAAGACTATTTCTTCCACTATTCCGCATTGGTGATGGACGATTACAAGACTGCTGAAAAAGGTGAAGCCGTTGAATTCGATGTCGCCGAATCGGAACGTGGTCCTCGGGCGTCCAACGTTAAGAAAGTTAGCGCTTAATTATTTGTCGTTTTGATCGGTGCGATTGCCTTCGTGGAACCCGATCTTTTTTTATTCCCCGACACTTTTTGCATTGCTTAATAAAGCAAAGTCTACTAAAAGCAATTCAAATGGAGTAATATACTCCAGCCAAAAGGAGGAATGAGTCAAAATGCCATTAAAAGCCGGTATTGTTGGACTGCCAAACGTCGGTAAATCAACCTTGTTCAACGCCATTACCAATTCCCATGTCGAGGCGGCCAATTACCCCTTCGCGACCATTAAGCCAAATACAGGCATCGTCTCGGTTCCAGACGAACGACTCGATTTCCTTGATGAATTGTTCCACCCAGCCCGCAAGGTCAATGCGACCTTCGAGTTTTATGATATCGCAGGCTTAGTCAAAGGCGCTTCCAAAGGTGAAGGCCTTGGCAACCAGTTTTTAGCGGCCATCAGGGAATCGGACGCGATCGTCGAGGTCGTTCGCTGCTTTGATTCCGCGGAGATTATCCATGTCGAATCCACCGTCGACCCGCAAAGGGATATCGAGACCATTGACCTTGAGTTAACGATGGCCGACCTTGATACGGTCACCAACAGGATGGCCAAACTCGGTATCAAAGCCCGTGTCGGCCACGATAAGGAAGCCGCTTATGAAATGGCGATTCTTGAACCTATTTCCAAAACCTTGAGTGATGGCCTCCCCGCTAGATTATGCAAAGGCTTATCGGAAGAGCAAATCGCCTATGCCCGTAAGAATTTCTTCCTCCTAACCCTTAAACCAATCCTTTACGTCGCTAACGTCGGGGCCGATGATTACGCCAACCTCGAGGGATGCGAATATTACAAAACGGTTAAACGCATCGCGGAAAGCCAAGGCGCGCAGTGCATTCCCGTATCCTGCGAGATCGAATACGATATCTCCCAAATCGAGGATAAAAACGACCGCAAGGAATTTCTTGAATCGATGGGTGCGACCGAATCAGGTCTCGATAAATTGACCAAAGCCTGCTATAGGTTGCTTAACCTCTCGACTTTCTTCACTTGTGGAACCGATGAATGCCGCGCTTGGACATTCACCAATGGCATGACCGCCCCAGAATGCGCCGGGATCATCCATACCGATTTCCAAAGGGGATTCATCAAAGCGGAAATCTATGATTTTGAATTATTGAAAGAGCTCGGAAGCGAAGCGGCCATTAAGGAAGCCGGCAAGCTCCGCATGGAAGGAAAGGAGTACCGGATGAAAGACGGCGACTGCGTCTTCTTCCGTTTCAACGTATGAGTTATAGAGTTGGTTTTGGCGAAGACATACATCGGTTTTCGAAAAATAGAAAGCTAATTCTAGGAACCGTCACGATTCCTTTTGAAAAGGGACTTCTCGGCCATAGCGATGCCGACGTCGTCCTTCACGCTCTCTCTGATGCGATCCTCTCTTCTATGGGCGAAGCCGATATTGGGGCGTTCTTCCCCAATAACGATCCGAAGATCGAGGGAATAGATTCCCGCGAGATCCTCCGCTTTGCTTATGGTAAGGCCAAGGAAAGAGGGTATTCGTTGGAAAACGCCTCCATCTCAATCGTGACCGAAGCCCCAAAACTTAGGCCCTATATCGAAAGAATGAAAGAAGGCATCGCCGAAACCCTCGGGGTTGAAAAAGAAAGAATCGGAATCCTCGCCGGGACCAACGAAGGACTAGGGGATATCGGAAAAGGATTAGCCATTAAGGCTAGTGCCATCGTAAGTATGAAAAAGGAGTTATGAGAATGGGTAATGAGGAACTGCTTAAGGGCCTAATCGGAAAGGCCTTTGCCTCAATCGGAATTGAGGTTGATCAAAACACCATCGTCATCGAGCGTAGCAAAGATCCCGTCCATGGCGATTATGCGACCAACGCCGCGATGAAGAATTCCCGTTTGGCTGGTATGCCTCCCCGCGCTTTGGCGGAGAAGCTTTTGCCTCTTCTTGTCGATCCGCAAGTGGAGAAAGTCGAAATTGCCGGCCCTGGATTCCTTAACTTCTTCATGAAGCAAGAATCCCTCACCTCCATCATTGAGACGGTCATTAACGCGGGCGAAAACTATGGCAGGGGTGCCTCAAAAGGAAAAAAGGTCAATGTCGAATTCGTTTCGGCCAACCCAACCGGAGATCTCCATTTAGGCCATACGAGAATCGCCGCGGTTGGTGATTCGATTGCCGCCTTATTGGATTTTGCCGGTTATGACGTTACCCGTGAATTCTACGTCAACGATTGCGGAAACCAGATTGAGCATTTAGGCCATTCCCTCTCCGCCCGTTATAAAGAATTATTCGGTCTCCCATTGGAACTTAGCGATGACGATTACCATGGAGAAGACCTCATCGCGATTGCCAAATCCATCAAAGACCAATTCGGTGATAAATACCTCACGGATAACAATGAATCCCACGATTTCTTCATCCGTTATGGCGTCGATGCCGAGCTCGCCAAACTCCGCAAGGACCTCGCGGACTTCGGGGTTAAGTTCGATGTCTTCACCTATGAATCCGACATCAGGAAAGACGGGAACATCGAAAAGACCCTAGAATTCCTCAAGAAGGACATCTATGAACAAGATGGGGCCAAATATCTTGCGACCTCCCGTTACGCGGATGATAAGGACCGTCCAATCGTCAAAAGCGATGGCCTTTACACCTATTTCACTCCGGATATCTGCTACCATTACAACAAATTGGATCGCGGATTCGACCTCCTCGTCGATGTCTTAGGTGCCGATCACCACGGCTATATCGGAAGGCTTAAGAGCATTCTGATGATGAAAGGCTATTCCCCTGACGCCCTTGACGTCGAACTAGTTCAGGTGGTCCGTGTCTATCGCGATGGCGCGGAAGTCAAAATGAGCAAGCGCACCGGCAAAGCGATTGCCCATCGCGACTTGGTCGCCGATGTTGGCAAAGACGCGGTTAGGTATTTCTTCGTTGAACGTTCCCCATCGAGCCATCTTGATTTCAATTACAACCTAGCCCTCGAACGTTCCTCCTCCAACCCTGTCTATTACGCCCAATACGCTCACGCTAGATGCGCCTCCTTGCTTAGCCTAGGAAGCGATATCCCGCTTGACCTAAAAGGAGAAAGACTTGGAGAAGAAGCGGAGAATTCATTGCTTAAGCATATCGCTTCCTTCCCAGGGGCCATAGAAAGCGCGGCAAAGGATAGGGCCCCATATAAAATCGCGGGTTACATCCATACCCTTGCGGAACGAATCCACGAGTTCTATGCTTCCTCGAGGATCATCGACCGTAACGATATCCCATTGACATCCGCGCGCTTAGCGCTTATAAAAGCAGCCGAAATCACAATGGCCAACGCCTTGCGTATTCTCGGCGTCTCCGCTCCAGAAAAGATGTAGAATATAGCGGAACGAAATAGACCAAGAAAGGAAATAAAACAATGAGCGAAAGAAATTATTTGAAAGGCAGCATGATTGAACAGGCCTACAAAACCCTCGAGAACTGCGGGATGGCGATGAAATTCCCCGATCTTTGGAACGCGGTCAAGACCGAGTTGGAAATCCCGGCCGAAGAGGAAATGGATCGCATCGGGCATTTCTATACCGATCTCTCCCTAGCTTCCGGAACCTTCATCCGTCTTGACGGAAACATCTGGGACCTACGTTCCCGCCACGCCTTCAAACCGGACCTCACCGACGCCGAAGTCTATAACGACATGGAAGCCGAAACCGATGACGATGCCATTGAGCTTAAGGAAGAAAGCGAATACAACGCTTCCGTCCGCGGCGGTCTTGTCGATGGTGGTGTCTCCGATACCGGCGCGACCGATGGCGAAGGCCTCGATGATGCCGGAAACGTTGGCATTAACGACTACATCGGTGGTCGCGATGGCAACATCGGCGAAGATTATTAATCTTAACCAAAACCCTATAGCCCATCCTTTGTGATGGGTTTTCTAAACCCTTATGTTAGAAAAAGAACTCGAAATAGCAATCAAAGCGGCAACTCTGGCTTCAAAAAGGATCATGGAAATCTACCTCGGCGGTTTTCATGTTGAGACAAAGTCAGACGATAGCCCCGTTACCGAAGCGGATAAAGCCTCTGAAAGGATTATCCTTTCCTTACTCAAAGAGCATTTTCCCCAAGATGCGATTCTCTCCGAAGAAAGCGATGACGATTTGTCTAGGTTATCCAATCCGCGCGTTTGGATAATCGACCCTCTTGATGGAACGAAGGACTTCGTCAAAAAAGACGGGGAATTCGCGGTTAACATCGCTTTATCCGTTAATAACGAAATAGCCCTAGGGCTAATTGCCACTCCTAACGAAGATAAAATCTATTACGCGGTTAAAGGAGAAGGGGCTTTTCTTCTTGATAAGGGCAGCCTCCAAAAGATAACGGTCTCTAATAGAGGCAAAGGCGAAGGTTTCCTTCTTTCCTCGGAATCAAAAACCAATCAAAACGAGGTCAATGCCTTTTATTCAAAGAACAAGGAATGGTTTGCTTCTTCCCCAAAGGCCTTAGGATCAAGCTTGAAGATGGCAAGGATCGCGGAAGGGAAGGCGGATTTCTTCTTTAGGACCAACGCGGTTACCAAGGAATGGGATGTCGCCCCAGCCTCCATCATCCTCAAAGAAGCCGGCGGCCTTTTCCTTGAAGGAAAAACGAAAAGGGAGTTCGTCTATAACAAAGAAGACGTCATCAACCATCATGGCTATATCGCTTCCAATAAGGAATTAGCCCCTTTAGCTAAACTCGTCGAAGTCAAAAATGACTAACGTTTCGCCTTAAATATGGGGAAACGGTATACTTTTTTGGAAGTTTTGGGCTTTTTTCGAAATGTTAAAAAACAATGGTTATAAATATAACTAGGGTTTATAATTCCTTACGGAAAGGAAGGTACAAATCTAATGAAGTGGTTCAATAGCCAGTCCCGCCTTATCCAAGTCATCCTTCTTCTCATCCCCTTCGTAAACTGGGTTGTTGAGATCTTCGTTCGCGTCACTGCCGTCGTCGAAAAGCCAACTACCGGCAACATCCTCGGCGTCATCCTCGCGATCATCATTCCTGTTTGGGGCTGGGTTGACTTGATCTGGGTCATTCTCTTCAATCATCTCTGCCTTGCTAACTAAGAGACTGAAATGGCAATTAAGGCTTCTGGGGTTCCAGGAGCCTTTTTTCTTGCCTTACACACTCTCTTAATTAGAATTAAAGCCATGGAAAAGAAAGAACTTTATTCGGATTTGCTCCTCTCTCTTAAGAGTTTGATAGAAGAAGCGCCAAACGAGATAAGCGTTTTCTCTAACGCCTCAGCCCTGCTCTTCATGTCGCTTGATGATTTGAATTGGGCCGGTTTCTATTTCCTTGATGAAAAAGCGGAAGAACTGTTCCTTGGTCCTTTCCAAGGAAAGGTCGCCTGCCAAACCATCATGGTCGGCCGTGGCGTTTGCGGAACCTCCGTCAAAGAAGAAAGAACGCTAAGGGTCGATGACGTTCATAAATTCAAAGGCCATATCGCCTGCGATGCCGCAAGTCGATCCGAAATCGTCATTCCAATTAGAAAAAACGGAAGGATTATCGGTGTTCTTGATATCGATTCCCCTATCCTCAATCGCTTTGACGAAGAAGATCAAGAAGGCCTTGAATCCTTCGTGAAGGAAATTGAGAAGAGGTTAACTCTTCCTTTTACTTGTAAAAGCGCATTGTTTGACTAAAATATTCCCCGAAAGGAGTAAGAAAACACAATGGAAGAATTTCTAAAGGCCATGGATGGGCTTCCAAAGATTGTTAAGGTTCTTCTCGCGATTTTCCTAGGAATCATCTACACGATTTACATGGTTATCCGCGATATCCTTAACAAGGAAAACATTCTTGTTGTCGTCCTCGATATTATCTTTGGTACCTTCCTCGGATTCATCAACTGGATTCTCAACATCGTCTTCATCCTTAAAGACGATACACCGGTTAACTATGCGACCTTGTTCAATATCGCGAAGCCCGATGTTGTTGATGTCACTCCAAGTGCCGAAGAACCCAAGGCTGAACCAGCTCCAGAAGCAGAGTCCAAAGCCGACGATTCCGACAAGTAGTTTCGATTCAAAAAAAGCAGCCAATTAAACCGTTGGCTGCTTTTTGTCTGAGACGATACATAGTATCGGCGAGTGAAAACTCCCCGATAGTCGGGGAGTTCGGTTGGGCTTAGAGCTTTGCGGAATCCGTGGAAGGCTCCTATCACGATGGGGCGGACCAACGCACCATCTGAAAGGAGCCAAATGTCGAATTCATCCGACAACCTTAGTTTAGCGCATACCTGCTGGAACTGTAAGTACCATGTCG
>ONFU01000024.1 GCA_900317165.1 uncultured Erysipelotrichaceae bacterium | reverse complement strand
CGCCCTTTGCTTTGGCCAGATGAACGAACCCCCCGGAGCCCGTATGAGAGTCGCCTTAAGCGCCCTTACGATGGCCGAGTATTTCCGCGATAAGGAACACCAAGACGTGTTGCTCTTCATCGATAACATCTTCCGTTTCACTCAAGCCGGTTCGGAAGTCTCCGCCCTTTTGGGCCGCATGCCCTCCGCAGTCGGTTATCAGCCAACCCTTGCCACCGAGATGGGCCAACTCCAAGAACGCATCACCTCAACAAAGGATGGCTCCATCACTTCCGTCCAGGCGATTTATGTCCCCGCGGACGACCTGACCGACCCCGCTCCGGCGACCACCTTCTCCCACCTTGACGCGAAGACCCTCCTTGACCGTAACACTGCGGCCTTAGGTATTTATCCAGCGGTCGATCCCCTCGAATCCTCTTCCACCGCCCTTGATCCCAATATCGTCGGGGAAGAGCATTATGAAGTCGCTAGGGGAGTGCAGATGCTTCTTCAACGTTATAAGGAATTGCAGGATATCATCGCTATCCTTGGCATCGATGAGCTTTCCGATGAAGACAAAGCCATCGTTAACCGCGCAAGGCGTATCCGCAATTTCCTTTCTCAACCCTTCCGCGTCGCTACTCAATTCAGCGGGCAGGAAGGCAAATACGTTCCCGTTAAGGAAACCGTGCGTTCCTTTAAGGAAATCCTTTCCGGAAAATACGATAACCTCCCTGAATCCGCCTTCCTTTATTGCGGAACCATCGAGGATGTCGTCAAGAAAGCGGAGGAACTCAAGTGATTCGCCTATGCGTTCTTACACCTAATGGAATCGTCTTAGACGAGGATGTGATCTCTTTTTCCGTTCCCTCCAAGAAGGGGGCTTTGGTAATAGAAGGGAAATACACCCCTATCTATGAGATTTTGGAGAATGCCGGCGTTTTGAAAGTAGTCTCAACAAAGGGAACTTCCTATTACGCAATTTTCAATTCCTCCATTCGTGTTACCCCCATGAAAGCGCTTCTATGTTGCACACTTTGCGAGCGCGGCTACGATATAAACGCGGCACGCGCCAATGCGTCCGCCGATAGGGCGCGCAAACGCCTCGAGGAAAAAAGCGATGGCATTGACCTCCTTAGGGCCAAGGCCTCCTTGAACAGGGCCCTCGTAAGACTATCGGTAAAATCTCTTTCGGAAGGGAGTTAAAATGAATTTCGTCTTCATCTCACCGAACTTCCCGGTTCGTTATTTCAAATGGGTGGAAGCGCTCAAGAACCATGGAGTCAATGTCCTCGGAATCGGGGACACCCCGTATTACAACTGCCATGAAAGGCTGAAGAAGGCCTTGAAGGAATATTATTATGTTCCGGACATGAACGATTTTGAGGCCATGAAAGCCGCGATTTCCTATTATCTCTCCAAATACGGGAAGATCGATTTTATCGAAAGCGACAACGAATGGTGGTTGACTCTTGATGCTAGACTTCGTCAGGAATTTGGAATCAACACCGGTTTCCTCCCTTACCAGATGGAGGCCATCAAAGCCAAATCCGCGATGAAGGAATATTTCGTTAAAGGCGGAGCCAAAGTCAGCCGTTATATCCTCGTCGATGGACCCGCGGATTTGGAAAAAGCCAAGGAATTCATAAAGACCGTCGGTTATCCTGTCTTTGTTAAACCAAATGTTGGCGTTGGAGCCTCCGATAGCTTCAAAATCAAAGACGAGGAAGCCCTTAACACCTTCCTTTCCAAACAGCTGATCGAGACCTATATCATGGAGGAATTCATCGAAGGCTTCATCGTCTCTTACGATGGTGTCTGCGATATCGATTCCAACGTGGTGTTTGCCACAAGCGACCATTTCCCAACCCCCATCGACCAAATCGTCCACGATGCGATGGATATCATTTATTACAATAACCCATTCTCCTTGCCTTTCCATGATATCGACGGCGAGGCCTTCGAAAAACTTGGTAGGTCCGTCGTTAAGGCCTTCGGCATCAGCAAGAGGTTCTTCCATATCGAATTCTTCGTCCTTACCAAAGACAAAGAAGGACTAGGAAAGAAGGGCCAATTCATCGGTCTTGAATGCAACATGAGACCTCCAGGAGGTTATACCCCTGACCTCATCGACTACGCGAATTCCATTTCCTGTTATGAACTTTACGCGGACGTCATCTGCTATAACGAGTCGAGGCAAGACCTGAACAAAGAGAAATTCTATGCCTTCGCGGTTAGCCGCAGGAACGGCGTCGATTACGTCCATTCCGAAAAGGAAATCGATGAGAAATACGGGTCCGTCATCTGTATGAAGGGAAGATATCCCGCCCATATCGCCGTAGCGATGGGCGATAATTATTTCTACGCTAGATTCAAGGACTTCAAAGAAGGCGAAGAATTCGCTTCCTTCCTCTCCGCAAGGAAAGCCTAATATGATCTAAGGGGCCTATGAAGCCCCTTTTCTTACGCGTTTTCGCTCACCTTGATTAGGGCTCCGTCCTTATTTTCATAGAAGCCTTCTTCAAGGTCATAATTTTCAAGAAGGGCGAATTCCCCTTTGATGTTATCGCGATATTTCTCAATAAAAGTTTTTAGGGAATTCGAATACACGTATCCCTTATTTTTATTTTCTCCCAAATAAGAAGTGAACTTCGAGGAATCATGAAACCTCACTAAATCCCCGTGGTGCATGTTCTCGTTTATATAGGAAACGACCGCGGAAGAAGTACCGGAATGCCCCGTAAAAGGCATTATCTGGAAACTCTCTTTGCTGATACGGAAAGAATAGGGGAATTTTGCGGTGAAGACCCCTTTTAGAGAAGGGAATTCCATTTCGATTTTGTTTAGGGCTTCCGTGACATTGGAAGAAGTAGCCAAAGTCTCCGCATGGATCATGTAAGCCTCGATTTTGGTTTCCATGATCGCTTTAGCGAATTTTGGCTCTAATTCTTGGCAATGGCCGCAATCTCCAGCGGCTATAACCAGATATACGGTCTCGCCATCCCTTAATCGTTCGATTACCTTATCCCCATTATCGTAGATGCAAGTGGAGGAATAGGTGTATTCGCTTGCCCCAATTAAATCGCCATTACGGAAGACGACGGGACTGTTTGGATTGATGGGAGAACTTCCACAGGAAAAAAGAATCGGGGCAAGGACTAGTAGTTTTTTGACCGCGGTTTTCTTCATCGGCAAGATTATACATTTTTCCAAATAAGGAAAAAACTAGCCTAATCTACGCGAATTGCCTTCCCCGAAACCCTTGGTTTATAGGATAATTACATCAACAAGGAGACAAACCGATTATGAATATCCTCCACACCGTCAACGAAAACGAAATCACCCCTGAGCATTTTCTAGCCTGCATCGAAATCCCCGCTGGCTCATCCTGCAAATACGAAATGGACGAACATTCCGGTGCTTTGAAGCTTGATAGGATTCTCTATACGGCTACCCACTATCCTCAGAATTACGGATTCATCCCCAAGACTTGGGGACTTGACGATGACCCTCTTGATGTATTGGTTATCACCTCTTGCCCGGTTGTTCCTTTAGCGCTTGTCCGCGCCTATCCAATCGGCATCCTCTCGATGATCGATTCTGGCAAAGTCGATGAAAAAATCATCGCGATCTGCCAAGATGATCCCTTCTATAACGAATTCAAGGATATCAAGGATCTCCCCCAGCATATCCTCCAGGAAATCCGCCATTTCTTCACCGTCTACAAACAACTTGAACACGGCAAAGAAACCGTCATTGAAGGCATCCATGGCGCCGAAAAAGCCAAGGACACCATCCTAAAAGGTAAGAAACGTTACCATGAGAAGTTCCCAGAAAGGTAAAAGATTCAAACTATTCCCTTTGATTCTTTACGTCCTTTTTGGTGCGCTTTCTAGTTTGACAATCGCTGAAAGCGCGGTCCCTTCAGGAGCTTCCGGCAATCAGTCATGGTCTCTTGCCAAACTCATGAACGACTTCCTTACCGCTATCCTTCCTCCAAAGGAACTAATAACGGCCAATCCTTCCAAACTCGATATCCTCTCTTCCGCCCCAAGTGCGAAATTCGGGGAGGAGACAAAAAGGATCTTCGCTGACGACGAAGCCATCATCGGCACGACGAAGATGTATACCTATACCTTGACTTACGATACATCCTCCGCGGATATCTATAATTCCAACGTCGAATTCAAACCCCTAATCACCCCAGGGGATAATTCCTACACCTTGACGATGAGCCCATCCACAAAAGGAGGGGTCATCCGCATCATCCCCCTTTTAGAAGGGGATTATTCCTTTTCGTTAAAGGATGCTTCAGGACATGAGAAGCATATCGATTTTCGTTCAGAACAAAGGAAGGCCCCAATAGATATCGAGACCAATGTCGATTCCTTCCAAGTCGCGATTGGGCAAAAGAAGCGTTTCCCCTTCGCCCTTGCCTTTGGCGATATGGGCGATGATTTCTTCAAGACGGGCCGCGACGATCTTTCTTTGGACCGCTACTTGGCTAGATATTATTCCCATGAGAAAGCCGTTTTCTCTTCAAGCGACCCCTCCATCTTCGAAGTGGGAGAAGGAGGCATTGTTGAAGGAAAGGCTAACGGAAACGCCAATCTTTTGTTTAACGGAGAGATTATTTCTAACATTGAGGTAAATGGAGCCTATGTTAACGAGATTGCTTCCATTTCTTTGTCGGCCTCCACGAATAAACTTGGGGTCCTTGATTACGATTATTTCTATGGCCCAGAGCTAGAGGTTCATTATTTCGATGCCATGAATAACGAAATCCACCCAGCTGATCCGCAGCTTAATTTCGTTTCTTCTGATGAGTTAATCGCTAGAGTCTCCAACGGCCATTTAGAAGTAGATAAGGAAGGCATGTATCAGATTTTCCCTTATGGCAAAGTCTCTGGATATCGTAAAAAAGGCAATGTCTCCATCACCGCTAGCCTTCTTGATAATCCCGAAATTAATGCGACCTTCGAGATGGTTTCCACAGATGTCCTTCCAACCGATGTCGTTTTCACCGCGACTTGTAATGGGAAGCAAATCCAAGAAGGATTCACCGCGAAAGTCGGCGATCAAATCAATGTCTCCGCTTCCTTTACCCCAAAGAATACGAACGATAAGAGAATCCATGTCGAAGCGGACGCCAACTCTTTCAATATAATCAATCAAGATACCTCATCCCCATCTTTGCAAATTCTAAAAGACGGGAACCTATCCTTCGATGTTTATTCGCCTATATTAGGACAAGAAAGCAAAACCTCTTTCTCCTTAAAGGCTGAACCCCGCCCCGTGGTTCCGGATTCGAAGATGGATGACTTTCATCAAATCGTCAGAAAAGGAATGGGACACTTCACCCTTTTCGCGATAAACGGATTATTCGCGACCCTCGCCTTCATCTTGACCCTCTTCGAAGATAAAAAAGGCGGAATCGCCATTTGCTTTGGCATCTCCGCTGCCTCAGGTTTTGTTCTTGCCGGATTATCCGAACTAATTCAGGCGATTCCCGTTTTGAAAAGAGGTTCCACTTGGACCGATGTCCTTATCGATTTCTCCGGCTTCTTGACCGCGGCCATTCTTGTATGCTTGATCGCGGTGCTCATCAAGACCATTATCTGGCTAGTTAATAAGAATAAAAAAGCTTAACGGGGATTCCCGTATTTCTTTCTGATGTTGCTTCTGATCCTCGCCATTTTCGTTTTGGCTATATCGAGGAAGGACTGTTGCATCGTTTCGATGTAACGCGCCTTGGCCCAGTAATACCAAAGGATATCGTGGAAGGCCATGACGTCACGGACCATCTCGATGGTTTTCGAGGTCACTTTGTCAATTCCGTAATAGGCATGTATCAATCTTTCGCATAAATTGTCGTCCAATTCGTTTTCTTCTAGCAAAGAGGCGACATCAAATATCTCGTAATTCATCCCTGCCATTTCGAGGTCGAGGAATTTCATTCGTTTTTCCTCCTTGTCATAAACGAGGTTTAGGTTATGGAGGTCATTATGACAAAAGACGACGGGAGAGGACTCAAAGGCAATCTTGGCTTTGCGGATGACTTCCTCCTCATAATCCTCCCTGATATTTTCCTTTGATAATTCACGGTAACGGAAAAGCCTTTCCACGGGGAAAAACGGGGCGAAGTTCCCGCTTATGCGGTGGAAGCATTTTAGGGATTCAATCGCGGAAAGGTAATAACGATAGGAAGCGTCTTTTTCCTCCTTAAAAACATAGGGAGGGATATAACGTTCGATCTTGTCACCCTTTTCGGTGTCAAAGGCGAGGATTTGAGGAATAACCGCGGTTTCTTTTTTCCTTAATAAGGCAATGGAAGCTTCATATTCCCTTTTCGCGGAATAATAAGGGGAATCCACCTTGTTAGGTTTATTAAGTCTGATGACGTCCTCGAGGTTAACGAGGAAAACGTCGTTTGCGGTTCCTCCACCTAAAGGCTTGATCGAAAAGACCTTCTTACGATTAATCCCCTCGTAGATGAGGATTGCCCTTTCCACCGGATTCTCACTCATGGGCGATTTTCCTCCCTGATGAGATAGCTTCCTCAATGTAAGGGGCGATATCCCTGATGAAGTAGCTGACATAATGGTTCAAAACGGCCTGTCCGATGTTTTTTCCTTTACGGATTTCCTTCATCTTTGCGACCATGACCTCCCCGATATCAAGATGGCTCAAGGCCAAACAAAGCATACAAGCATCGTTTATTTCCTTATTAGAAGGGTTTGCCTTATCGATGACGACATGGGCCCCGGCCCCTTGTTTAGGATGGATCCAGAGACATTCGCCCTTATGGGAGAAATAAGACATGAGGAAATCGTTTTGTCTGGAATTTTTCCCATAGACAAACCTAACCCCATCGATGAAGGATTCGAAAGGCATATAAGCGGAACCCTTCACCCCTTCGTTCCTTTTCCTTGGGCCGTTTTCTTTTTCATAACGGGCAAGATCCTCTTCGGAAGAATATTCAAGCAGGAGGAGGAAATCGTTTGCCTCCTTCAGTTCCTCGATGGTTTTCTTTCTTCTTTCTTCGCTATATTCAAGAGCAAGCTTGGCTTTTTTGGCTCTTTTGAAGAAATTCTCCGCGTTTTTGGCTAGAGATAAAGTCTTGTTCAAGGGCACCTTTTCACCGTAATAATCCATGAAGCCAGATTCCAAATCGATAGAATCGATGTTCATGAAGATGAAGTTTCCGTAATCACCATCATTAAGGTGGCTTTTGGCCTCCGCCTCATCTTTATCGATCATCTTCAGACGGTTATTGAGGTTCTTGATCGTCCTTTTGGCTTTGTCATAAAGGGGTTTGAACTGGTTTTTCTTCCTTTTTTCGAATAAATCATCTTCCTCTTCGATATAGTGATTGAGGAAAGCCTCATAATCAAAATCCTTGGCCTCTTTGTTTTTGGCTTCGCCTTTTTCGGGAGGTGTGTACTTTAATCCCCTAAATAAAGGCCTTGGCGATTCCAAGGAGAGAGTGAAAACGCTAGAAAGGACGTTATCCTCTTCATCAAGAAGAATGAGGTTTCCTTTGAAGGGAATCAATTCGGCGACGAGGCTATATTTCCTCTCTTGATACAAATCGTCGATCGAAGAGAACCTAATTGCCAAAATGGAATCGTCGTTGATGGTTTCGATTTTATTGATTTTGCCGCCGGAAGCGACTTTTCTAAGCTGGGTGGAAAGGGTGGAACTTAAACTTGGTAAGGTAAAGGAAGTAGGGGAGATATAAACCCTAGGTTCATTCCCATTCAAAACGAAGACCAAACTCTGCTTATTGGAAATCGCGAAAGCAAAAACGCCATTATCAAAATGGACGCATTTGCTAAGCCTTTTGCCGCTTAATTCCTTGTCTAGGATCGAGGCATAGGCGAAGA
Organism: uncultured Erysipelotrichaceae bacterium; assembly: GCA_900317165.1. Lineage (GTDB taxonomy): Bacteria > Bacillota_I > Bacilli_A > RFN20 > CAG-826 > Alloenteromonas. The sequence goes on along the minus strand of ONFU01000024.1, from coordinate 9,349 downwards.
TTTCCCCAGAGTTCATTCGCATGGCCATATTATCCTCGCCCTTTTCTTTTAAAAGAAGGGGGTCGATTATGACTTTCTATTTATGGATGTCTTTTTGTCAAAATAGGCTTTGATGTCTTCTATCAAGGAAAGGTCGGCCGGAAGGAAACCGACATCTCCGAGTTCATCGGCATCAACAAACCTTCCGTCTTCATGTTCTAATAACGCTAGATGGGAGCCTTCTTCGACTTTGCAGATGAAGCAATGCATTTTCAAATGGAAGGAGGGGTAATCGTAATCGATGGTCTTCAAGAAAGATTCGATGAAGATGTTCGCGTCTAATTCTTCCTTTATTTCCCTTAAGAGGCATTCTTCGGGGGATTCTCCTTGTTCAAGTTTTCCTCCAGGAAATTCCCAGCCTCCTTTGAATTCGCCATATCCGCGTTTCGTCACGAAAACCTTATGGCCTGAAGTGATGATCGCCGCGCTTACTTCAACATTCTTCATTTAATCGACCCCTGTATCAATTATCAACCAAAAAAGAGGGAGGAGCATAACCATTTTTCGACCTTTATTTTATAACAGTGAAAAATCTTAAAGCCTTTTTTCCTCTATGGTCTTATACTTTCTCCGTTAGGAACGAACCAATGAACATCTTCGACGTAGTAAACCATTCGATGACCCCCATGGTGGTCCTATGTCTTTTTATCCCTTTATTGGGCACGACCTTAGGCTCAGCCATGGTTTTCTTTCTCAAAAAGGAAATCAATCCGCGCGTTCAGAAATTCCTTCTTGGTTTTGCATCAGGCGTCATGATCGCCGCTTCGATCTGGAGTTTGCTCCAGCCCGCCATCTCTTCCTACCAAAAAGATGATTTTAGGATGTGGCTTATCCCCTCCCTTGGTTTCTTGGTTGGCATCGGCTTTCTCCTGTTGCTCGATTTCCTCGTCCCCCATATCCATATCAACAAAGAGGAGGAAGGCGTAAAGAAAAGCAGGCTTAGCCGCACCTCGAAGATGATGTTCGCGGTCACCCTGCACAATATCCCCGAAGGACTTGCCTTTGGCGTAGCTGCCGCCGGTGTGCTTTCCGGAACCATAACCGAGCAGGCATTGCTTGTGTTATCGATTGGCATCGCCATCCAAAATTTCCCTGAAGGGGCGATCGTCTCAATGCCTTTAAGGGAAGAAGGCTTCCCAAAATGGAAGGCTTTCCTCTATGGCTTCATCTCTGGAGTAGTGGAACCTATCGCCGCGGGCTTAGCGCTTCTTGTCACCTATTTCGTCAGCACCATCCTTCCGTTTACACTTGCTTTCGCTGCCGGAGCGATGATCTATGTCGTCGCCGAAGAGCTTATCCCGGAAGCCAACGAAGGCAGCCATTCCAACTTGGCGACCATCGGACTAGCCATAGGCTTCGTGCTTATGATGGTCCTTGATATCGCGCTAGGTTAAGGTCAAAAAAGCATTGACCTAAACGCGCGCGAGTATAAAATTTCACGTGTTTTGAGCAGAAAGGCAGGATAAAGACATGAATGAATATCTAGCAGGCATATACGCTAATCTCGAAAAGACCTATCCGGAACAAAAAGAATACCTCCAAGCGGCGAAAGAGATCCTTTCGACCCTCTCAATCGTCGCTGACGCCCATCCAGAATATGTTAAGGAACGCGTTTTCGAGCGCTTCGTCGAGCCTGAACGCATCATTTGCTTTAGGGTCTCTTGGCTTAACGATAAGGGAGAGGTCATGATCAACCATGGCTACCGCGTGCAGTTCTCTTCCGCTATCGGCCCTTATAAAGGTGGACTCCGTTTCCATCCTTCGGTCAATCTCAGCATCTTGAAATTCCTTGGCCTTGAACAGGTTTTGAAGAATTCCCTCACCGGACTCCCTTTAGGCGGAGGAAAAGGTGGCTCGGATTTCGATCCAAAAGGGAAAAGCGACCATGAAATCATGTCGTTCTGCCAAGCCTTCATGGATGAACTATACCGCCATATCGGCGAATTCACCGATGTCCCAGCGGGCGATATCGGAGTAGGTGGCAGGGAAATCGGCTATCTCTATGGCGAATATAAGAAACTAGTTAACCGCGCGGATGGCGTCTTAACCGGGAAACCCTTAACCTTGGGAGGTTCCTTAGTTAGGACCGAAGCGACCGGTTTTGGCCTTTGCTATTTTGCTAACGCCGCCCTTAAGAAAATGCGCAATGATTCATTTGAGGGGAAGCGTGTAACGATTTCCGGCTCTGGAAACGTTGCGATATACGCTTGCAAGAAAGCCACCGAACTCGGTGGAAAAGTCATCGCCATGAGCGATTCTTCCGGTTACATCTTCGATAAGGATGGCATTGATTTAGCAGCCATCAAGGAAATCAAGGAAGTTCGTCGTGGCAGAATCAAGGAATACCTCGATACGCATCCTACCGCCGAATACCATGAAGGAAGCAAGGGAATCTGGTCGCTTCCAACCGACATCGCCTTACCTTGTGCCACCCAAAACGAGATTGGCCTAGAAGAAGCGAAAGCCCTCGTCAAAAACGGCCTTATCGGAATTTTCGAAGGGGCCAACATGCCTTGCTTGCTTGAGGCTTCCCGTTATTTCATCGAGAACAAGATCCTCTATGGCCCAGCGAAGGCTTCAAATGCCGGAGGCGTCGCAACCTCGGGATTTGAGATGAGCCAGAATTCCATGAGGCTTTCCTGGAGTTTCGAGGAAGTCGATGCCAAATTGAAGGAAACCATGGAAGGAATCTTCCTTACCATCTACGAAACCGCCAAGAAATATGGCGATGAATACGATTTGCTCCTTGGGGCCAACGTCGCCGGATTCGAAAAGGTGGCAGATGCCATCTACCGCCAAGGCATAATTTGATATACGTTTGGGCATATTTAAGGAAACGGTATCCATTTTTAAGTATTATCACGACCATTTATGATTCAAGATCTCACTTCCATCGATTACAAATCCTCACTCGATTTGCTCCAAACCCAAAAGGCGATCAAATTCATCAAGGACACATTCGAAAGCCTCCTCGCGGAATCCTTGGGCTTGACCCGTGTTTCCGCCCCTTTGTTCGTTCTTTCTTCCTCTGGCCTTAACGATGGGCTTTCAGGCAAAGAGAAGGCTATTTCTTTCCTTTCGCAGGAAATAGAAGGCGATATCGAAATCGTTCATTCCCTTGCCAAATGGAAAAGGTATGCCCTCCATCGTTATAACATCCCAGTCCATGAAGGCATTTACACCGACATGAACGCGATTAGGAAGGATGAAAGGCTTGATCCCTTGCATTCCATCTACGTCGACCAATGGGATTACGAACTTTGCATCGAGGAGAAAGACCGCAATTTGGAATATCTCAAAGAGACGGTTAGGAAAATCTACAAAGTCCTCTTGAAGGTGAGCGATCTCGTTTCCGAGCGTTATGGAATAAGCCATGACCTTCCTAAGGATATTTATTTCATCACTTCCGAAGAATTGCTTTCCCTTTATCCGACTCTTTCCCCCAAAGAGAGGGAAGAGGCTATCTGCAAGGATAAAGGCGCGGTTTTCCTAATTGGCATTGGCCATAAATTAAGCAATGGCCTTCCCCACGATTCAAGGGCCCCCGATTATGATGATTGGAACCTCAACGGGGACATCCTTCTTTATTACCCTCTTCTCGATACATCCTTCGAGATCTCTTCTATGGGCATCAGGGTTAGCCCATCCTCCCTTAAGGAACAACTTTCTTTAAGCGGGAGAAGCAAGGAACTCGATAACCCCTATTGCAAGGCGATAATCGATGGACGCCTCCCCTATTCTTTGGGTGGCGGCATTGGTCAATCGCGTCTATGTATGTATTTTTTGAACAAAGCCCATATCGGGGAAGTCCAGGCCTCTTTATGGAACGAAGAGGAGGAGAAGCGCCTTTCCGAATCGGGAATCAACCTCCTTTAAGACGATGGCAAAAAAGGAAACCAATAACGTTGAGCTGGTAAAACGCATCACCCGCGACGCCTTGCTCCTAGCAAGTCTATGCGTTATGGGGATGTTTTCCATTCCGATGGGGGATAACATCAAGGTTTCCCTCCAGCTTTTCATGGTTTTCCTTATTTCCTTTCTCGCGAATTCCTGGCTTGATTGCCTCTTAATTACAGGCGCTTACCTAGGACTTGGAATGTTCTTACCGATTTACGCTGGTTTTTCCTCTAACATCAGCCCAACGTTTGGATTCGTCATCTCTTTCGTCGTTGCTTCGCCCATAATGAACCTCTTCAATAAGATAAAGGGGATTCCAGAGATATTGAGGTTGGTTTTATCTTGCCTTTTGGGAACCTTGATCGTCTATGCGATCGGCTCGGTTTTCCTTATGGCCTATTTAAGCATCGATTACCCTCGCGCCTTGATGATTGCGGTCGTCCCTTATCTCCCCTTCGACGCGATTAAAATCGCCTTGGCGATATTGATCTTCAAGTTGCTCCCAAAAACCTTAAAGGAAGAAAGAAAAATAGATAATGAAGCGGAAGGCGAATGATTATCTTATTCCCCTTCGTTATTTTTTATTTATCTGCCCTCTTTTTCCATGTAATCTAAAGAAGGAAGGAAATGCTCGGCTTTAGCCGGGGGCTTCCCTTTATCGAAAAACAAGATGAATATCGAATTGCAGTGCTGCGGCCTCGTAATGCTCTTGGTCTTGCTCCTTACTATCGCCAGTGAAAGGAGCCCGAATTCCCAGACCAGGAAACGTTTTTACGGCGCCATTTTGACTTGTATCCTCTGCCTTTCCCTCGATATCGCTTCCCTTTTGCTAATGCGCTTTTCCAAAAACGGGGGACCGGTCCCGGAAATCGTCGCCAATTACGCGAGGAAAATCTATTTCGTTTCCCTTGCTCAGCAAGCCTATCAGGCCTTCCTTTATTGCGCTGGGACCTTCTTTGCCGCTAGACGGCATTTCCCTCTCCGCCTAGCCTATTCCATCGTTTATATGGCAGGGGCGATTCTGATAATCGCTCTTCCGATGGATTTTTCCTCTAGCGGAACCCATTTCTTCGCTTCCGGTCCTTCTGTCATAACTTCCTCCATCGTCATCGGAATCTATATCGCTTCCTCAATCGCGATGGCCTTCATCAACGTCAGATACAGGAAGATGAGAAGACTATCGATCGTCGCTTGGCAAGCGTGCTGGATCATCGCCGCCATCCTTCAAGCGACGACGAACGCAATCCCGCTTGTCGGCTTTGCGGCCGCTTTTGGCATCGTCATCGTCTATATGGAATTAGAAAGCCCCCATATCTATTTGGATAGGACCACCAACCTTTTCAACTCGAATGCCTTCATTACCTATACAAACGATATGTATGCCTTCAAGAAGTCCTTTGCCTCGATTACCTACACGCTACATTATTTGTCTAAGGACGTCGACCCTTCGACCGCCGCGGAAACGGTTTCCTCTATCGCCGCCTTGCTTAACCAAAACATGGAGGCCCTCGCCTTCGAAAACGATAACGAAACCATCACGGTCATCTATAAAAACGGCGAGAAGGCCCTAGATGGCGACCGAGATTTTATGCAGAAGGTCAGCGAATCCCTGAAGACCCCTCTTAAGATCACCGCAATCTATGTCCAAGACTCCTTGATGCTGAATAACGAAATGGATTTCTCCCGCCTCATCCATCATTGCAAGAGCGAATACCCAAACGAGGACTTCATCGAAATAGATGAGGCGATTCTTAAGGAAAGCAAACGCTCGGACGAGGTCATCGAGATGATCGATAAGGCCATAAAGGAGGACCGCGTCCTTGTCTATTACCAACCTATTTATAATTTAAAGAAGGGGAAATTCGTCTCCGCGGAAGCGCTAGTCCGCATCAAAGGCGAAGACGGACAACTCATCTTCCCTGGTTCCTTCATCCCGGAAGCCGAACGAAGCGGGCAAATCAGCGAACTAAGCGAAGTCATTTTCACAAAGGTCTGCGAATTCCTCAAAAAAGGCGAAGCAATCTCTTTGGGCCTCGAATATGTCGAAGTCAACCTTTCGGTCGCGGAATTCGACCAGGATAATCCATCTTCCTTCATTATCCGTAAACTCGAAGAATACGGCGTAGATGGCAAATACCTCAATTTTGAGATTACCGAAACCGCGGAGTCGGAGGCTAAGTCATTGATTCTAAAGAACATGAACGCCCTTTTGGAAAAGGGAGTTAGCTTCTCCCTCGATGATTTTGGAACCGGTAGGAGCAACCTCGATTATTTCGTGGATATGCCGGTTTCGGTCATCAAGTTCGACCATAGTTTCACCAGAAGGTATTTCGAATCTGATAAGGCCAAAAAGATGCTTGAAAGTGTTTGTGGATTTATGTCTGGCATGGGCTTATCGGTCGTGGCTGAAGGAGTGGAGACCCAAGAGCAATTCGATTCCATCAACAAACTTGGAGTCACCTCAATCCAAGGCTATTATTTCTCCAAAGCCATCGACGAGGATTCCTTCATCGAATTCCTTAAGAAAAACAACAAAGGTCAATAATCGATACCGTTTCCCTTTCCCTTTCCACAATTTTGCGTTTTTGCCACGTATTTTTAAGCGCATACGCGTATTCGCGCTTGAGCAGCGCGATAGTTTTGGAGTATGATAAGATGCCGAAAAGGTTGGACTAAAAACCAAAACAACAACGAAAAAAGAAAAGAAAGGTAAGGGTATTTATGTCAACAAAAGCATTTTACAAAACCGAGGAAATCGGAAAGGGCAAGCCAGGGTTTGCGAAGACCCGTTCGATCATCGAGGCCGCCTTCTATGGGAATAACGTCGTCAAGATCAATTCCCTCAAGGAAGCCTATGAATTAGCGAAGAACTCCCCGGGAACCATCGTCACCGATATGCCGGTTTTCGAAGCCGAGAAGATCGGCCTCGACCGCGACGCGAAGGTTCTTCTCTTCAACGACGGCGCGATCACCGGACGTTATGCGGCCGCTAGGCGCATCCAGGGCGAGCCAGGCGTCAACGCCACCGAACTCGATAAACTTCTTATGGAAGCCGTCTATGACACCCGCTTCAAGAAGATGTACCACGCGGAAGCCTATATCGGACTTGACCCAGAATTCATGGTCAAAGCCCACCTCCTTATCCCAGAAGGATTCGAGATGCTCGTCTACAACTGGCTCCTCAACTTCCAGTGGATCAACGACGAATACCTAAAGATGTATGCCGCCTCCAAACCAGTTGGCGATGGAAAAGAACCTGATATCTATATCTTCTCCGACCCAGCTTGGAAAGGCGCCCCAGACCGCACCGATATCTGCGAAGGCAAGTGCCTTGCCTATTTCTCCACCAACACCAACTGCGCCGCGATCCTTGGCATGCGCTATTTCGGTGAGCATAAGAAAGGTACGCTCACCATCGCCTGGGCCATCGCTAACCGCAACGGCTATGCTTCCTGCCACGGCGGACAGAAGGAATTCACCCTCAAAGACGGCAGCAAGTTCGTCGCTTCCGTCTATGGCCTATCCGGCTCTGGCAAATCCACCATCACCCATGCCAAGCACGGCGGCAAATATGGCGTCAAGGTCCTTCATGATGATGCTTTCATCATTAACGACGAGACCTGCTCATCCATCGCCCTTGAACCTTCCTATTTCGATAAGACCAACGATTACCCAACTGGGTGCCCAGACAACAAATACCTTATCACCGTCCAAAACTGCTCCGCGACCCGCGATGCCGATGGCAAGATCGTCCTCGTCACCGAGGATATCCGTAACGGCAACGGCCGTGCCATCAAGTCCAAACTTTGGTCGCCAAACCGCGTCGACAAGATCGATTCCCCAGTCAACGCCATCTTCTGGATCATGAAGGATCCGACCCTTCCTCCAATAGTCAAATTAAAAGGCGCCGCCCTCGCTTCCGTCATGGGCGCGACCCTCGCCACCAAGAGAAGCTCCGCCGAGCGTCTTGCCCCTGGCGTCGATCCTAACGCCCTCGTCGTCGAGCCATACGCGAACCCATTCCGTACCTATCCGCTCGTCAACGACTACGTCAAATTCAAACACCTCGTCGAGGAGAAGAACGTTGATTGCTACATCATCAACACCGGCGAGTTCATGGGCAAGAAAGTCCAGAAGGAAGATACCTTCGGAGTCATCGAAGCCGTCGTCGACAAAACCGCCAAATTCGAGAAATGGGGACCATTCTCCGATATCGAGATCTACAATTGGCCTGGATTCGTCCCTGATCTTAAAGACGAAGCCTACGTCGAGCAACTAATCGCCCGTATGCAGGACCGCGTCGCCTTCGTTGAGAGCCGCAAGACCGTCAAAGGTGGTTTCGACGAATTGCCAGAAGACGCTCTTGAAGCCATCAAGAAGGTCGTTGAGGAAGCCAAGACGCTCAAGTAATTATGGGAGTCAAGGTTGTCGAAACTTGCCTTCGCGACGGACACCAATCCCTTTTCGCCACGAGGATGACCACCCCGGAAGTCCTCTTGGCGCTAGAAGAGCTTGATAAAGTCGGCTACCACGCCATTGAGATTTGGGGTGGGGCCACCTTCGATAGTTGCCTCCGTTTCCTCCATGAGGATCCATGGGAGAGGCTACGTCAAGCGAAGAAGATCTGCAAAAACACCAAGTTGCAGATGCTATTCCGCGGACAAAACATCCTCGGATACCGTCATTACGCCGATGACGTAGTCGAGAAATTCGTCGAGAAATCACTTAAAAACGGCATCGATATCATTCGTATTTTCGATGCCTTAAACGATATAAGGAATCTCGAAGCGGCCGTCAAAGCCACCAAGAAATACGGTGGCGAATGCCAAATCGCCCTTTCCTATACGACTTCCCCGGTCCATACCGTCGATTATTATGTCGAGCTCGCAAAGCGCGTCGAATCCCTTGGGGCCGATAGCCTTTGCATCAAGGATATGGCTGGTGTCTTGCTTCCAAAAGACGCTTATGAGCTTATCAGCGCCTTGAAGAAGAACACCAAGCTCCCAATCGAGCTCCATAGCCATTGCACCGGTGGACTCTGCGAGATGACTTACCTCAAAGCCATCGAAGCCGGTGTCGATATCGTCGACTGCGCCCTTTCCCCTCTTTCCGGCGGAACGAGCCAGCCCTGCACAGAGTCGCTTAATTTCGCCTTGCAAGGCACCGAATACGATCCCCATCTTAACGTCGATATGCTCAATGCGGCGGCCTCCAAGATGCAAAGCGTCCGCGCCAAATATTTAGCTAATGGGTTGCTTAATCCGAAGGTTCTTTCGGTTAACGCGAACATTATCAAATACCAGGTTCCCGGCGGCATGCTCTCCAACCTCATCAACCAGTTGAAGGCCCAAGGCGCCGAACAACGCCTCGACGAGGTTCTTTCCGAAGTCCCCCTCGTCCGTAAGGACATGGG
>ONFU01000012.1 GCA_900317165.1 uncultured Erysipelotrichaceae bacterium | reverse complement strand
ATCATGCATAATAACGATATCTCGGTCTCCGAACGTAAAGCGGTCGGACCGTGTTTAGAAAAAGCCCGTATCACCAAAGCCCCGGCTTCCGCGATCGAACTTAACGATGGCAGGATCATCACCGGCAAAACAAGTCCCCTTTTAGGCGCGACTAGCGCGATGATCCTTAACGCCCTTAAGACCCTAGCAGGAGTAGATGACCGCGTCTTGCTTCTCCCTAAGGCCATCATCGAGCCTATTTGCAAATTAAAGATAGAAGGATTGGGTCATCATAACCCGCGTCTTCATGTCGATGACGTCCTTCTTGCCTTATCGATTTCCGCGGTCACGAATCCTCTAGCGGACCTCGTTCTCCAATCACTTCCTGAATTAAGGGGTTGCGAATCCCATAGCAGCGTCGTCCTCTCTTCCCGTGACCAATCGACTTTAAGGCGACTTGGCATCCAGCATACCTGCGAACCCATTTACGAAACCAAGAAGCTTTACCATTCAAAATAAGCCAATTCAAAAACCATATACGTTTCCCTTTATTTTCGGTTTCGCCTCCCCTTCTTATATGCGCGCGTACGCGTATAATCAAGGATGACCATAAAGGGGGTTAAAGACATGAATAAAACAGTTTCCATGTTCGTCTATAAGCCTTCCTTTAATTATTCCCGAATATCCTTTTCTTTAGCTTTTTAACCAAACCAAAAAACTATAGAAAGGATTAATACATATGAAAAACATCGATAATAAAGGGTTTTCCTTTGATTTCTCCAAGCTAAGCGAGGATTTATTCAAAGGGAACGGAAGCAAGGATTTCGCTTCAAGAATGGAAGAGCTCATCATCTCCTTGGAAGGAAGCTATTCCCATAAGGAAATCGCCTTAAACCTCATTGAGGTCCTCCCCGATTTCACCGAGTGCGATTTCCTCATCGTCATTGGGGCCTTGATGCTTTATGGCGCGGATGAAAATAGCGACTTCCAAACGTGTTTAGCCTACACGAAAAGGATGTCCGAACATCTTGATGAGATCATTCCCGGTGAACCAATCAGGGCGAACGAGGCATGAAAAAAAGCCGTCAAACGCATTTGTCTGACGGCTTCATCTTAGAATTGGTAGTTATTGGTTTCCCTTGTTAGGAAGGCTTCGATATAGGGAGTCCACCATTGACGGTAGCCGGCTTTCCTTGGATGGATAGGATCCGCCATCGCGAAGGAATAGTATTTATCGCTAGCAGCCGCGTTGAATTCCTTATCGTTGAACATATCGATGACCGCGACATGAGCGTAATCGACTTTCTCCCATTTCTCGGCGATTTGCTTGACTTGGCCAACTAACTTCCCGTATTCGCTTCCCTTAGGATTGCTATTTTCCCTATTGGCTTTATTAGTTCCATCGGAGAAATATCCCCCAGAATAGAAATAGACTGGGCAATTCCAATATTCGGTGACGTAGGAGATGATGAATTCGATTCCTCCTAAGGTCGTGGTCCTATCGAATTCCTCCATATCGAGGACATCGTCTGCGGTGATATTGCCACGCTTTGTCAGCCTATCGTTGGTGGAGTCGTTCGTGGAAATCTGACAGATGAAGGCATCGACTTTCTCGTTCTTATCAAAGACAGTGGAATTAACCAACCTCCTCGTATAGGAATTAACCCCCGTATTCGCGGTTTTGTTGTCGTCGAATATCGTGGTTCCCGAAACAGCGTCCTTTTTGGAGATACAGCCCGTCTTGGCTTGGAGGTATTCGCCCATCGCGACCCCGTTGCTTGAAGCCCCGTAAGTGACGGAAGAGCCAAGGAAATAGATGGTTTTCCCGCTTAATGGATGGCCTAAAAGGCGTTTGACGGTCGCGACATCCATCGCTTCTCCGTTAGCCTCTGCAACAGAAGAGGGAATATCTTCATCCGCGGGGATCTCGTATTTGATCTCGATTTCCTCAACTTCCTCGCTAGAAGAAGAGGGGGAGGTGACCGAAGTTACGCTATTACCGCCACAAGAAGCTAGGGGCAATAGAAGGAGTAAGGACAAGGCTTTTTTCATAGGGATATCTCGCTTTCTCTACCTTGAATCATAAAAGAAATAAACCAAAAAGTCATACATGTTCCGCCTATCTTTGCCTTTATCGCTCATTAAATAAAAGAAAACGGATCCCATGGGGACCCGTAATCTTTCTTGGATTGGCTTCTCTTCTTATTTCTTGCCACCCTTATCAAGAAGGGCAGTGACAGAGACGAGAAGACCATAGAGGGCGACAAGGATACCGACGATGATCCAGAAGGCCTGACGGAAGTCAGCAACCGTAAGGAAGAGCACGCAGAGGACGATGACGCCAACACCGATGATAATGGAGACGAGTCCAGGCACGGGGGCGCGGTTAGCGACCTGATAGATGCCATAGATGATCATTCCACCGCCGAATCCGATGAGGATGAAGACCAACAAGTTGATCAACGAGGCGAAGGTGAGGTAATCCGTGAATAAGGCGATACCAACGGTGAGGAGGATCGTACCTAACGCGACCATCCCGAAGGTTAACGGGGAACGGCGGGTAAGGGTGACGATGCTAGCGGCTAACGCGGCTGCTCCACCAACACAGCAGAGAATGCCAAGGTAGATATCAAGGGCGGTTCCTCCGCCAGCGACGGCAATGATGATACCGAAGGCGACGAAGATAAGTCCTTGGATAAATCCCACAATCTTTTTGTCCATTTTCTCTTTTTTCTCCTTTCGTGGATGTATTCTAGACCTTTTTGCCCATATCGCACCGCTTTTAGGCCGACATAGTCGATATTCCTCGCCCTTCCTTAAAGGAAGAGATAAAGGTAAAATAAAGAGGCCATGGAAAATAGAAAACTCAATATCCGCATGCTCTCCTCCGCGACTTCCGTCGATGGACAGGGTGTAGGTTCAGCCTATTTGGAACAGGTCTCTTTGGTCAAGGCGCAGCAAGACCTCTATTCGGTATATATCAATAAGGAAAAACTCCCTAAGGGAGAGAAAAACCAGATCATCCATGTCCATACGGTCGACCCCGCCTGGAGAAGACGGATGGGCAAACACACGGTGAACGTCATCTACGTCCATTTCATCCCTTCCACCCTCGATGGCTCCATCAAATTGCCTAAGCCCGCGTTCAATATCTTCAAGAAATACGTAATCTCCACCTATAAGAAGGCCGATGAAATCGTCGTCGTCAACCCCGTTTTCATCAAGCCCCTCGTGGAACTAGGCTGCAAGGAAGAAAACATCACCTTCATCCCTAATTACGTGAGCAAAGACGATTTCCACCCTATCCCCAAAGAGGAGATAGACGCCCTTAAGGAAAGATATGGGATCAAGAAGGACCGCTTCGTCGTCCTTGGCTGCGGACAGGTCCAAACCCGTAAGGGGGTCCTCGATTATATCGAATGCGCGAAATCTCTCCCCGAGATCGAATTCGTTTGGGCCGGAGGCTTTAGCTTCGGTTCGATGACGGATGGCTATAAGGAGCTCAAGGAAATCATGGATAACCCACCTCCAAACGTCCATTTCCTTGGCATCGTCAAACGCGTGGATATGAATGGGGTCTTCAACCTAAGCGATATCCTCTTCATGCCCTCTTTATCCGAACTCATGCCGATGTCGATCCTCGAGGCGGTCAATTCCTATAAGCCCGTCCTCCTCCGCGACCTCGATATCTATCCCGATATCTTCTTCGAGGATTACGCGAAGGCAAGCGACGTCCCTGGTTTTATCGAGCAAATAAGGAAGCTTTCCGAAGACAAAGCCTATTACGAGGATTATTCGGAAAAAGCCAAGAAGCTCTCCGAATTCTATTCCAAGGAAAGGGTTGGGGAATTATGGAGGGAATATTACCCACGTATCTACAAGAAGTGGCAAGGGAAGAAGAAACTCAATTGATTTGAGGCCATAAACCGATAAAATCTTAAAGTCCAAATATAAGGAGCATCCATTATGAAAATCGCAATATCCTCCGATACGGCCATCGATTTGCCAAAGAACCTACTTGAAAGATTCGATATCCGCACGGTTCCATTCACCCTCGTCTTAGGGGAAGAAACCCATCTCGATGGTGAAATCTCCCCAGATGACCTCTTCGCCTATACCGATAAGACCGGTCTTCTTCCAAAGACCTCCGCGGTCAACGAATTCCAGATGGAAGAGCATTTCAAAAAGCTCCTCGAAGACCATGACGAGGTCGTCCATTTCGATATCTCCTCCGAGATGAGTAGCGCCTACGCTAACGCACTTAGGGCCGCTGAGAAATTTGAAGGCAAAGTCCACGTCATCGATTCCCGCGTTCTCTCCACCGGCATCGCCCTTCTTGCTATTTACGCCCGTAAACTCGCGGAAGCCGGTTATCCTGGCGCGGAAATCAAACGTCTCGTTGAGGACCGCACCGCTAACGATCAGACGAGCTTCATCCTCGAATCCGTCGATTACCTTTATAAAGGCGGCAGGTGCAGTGCCCTCGCGATGCTTGGGGCCAACCTCCTCAAACTCCGTCCCGAGATCTACGTCAAAGACGGGAAGATGGGCCCAGGGGCCAAATACCGCGGACCGATGAAGAAATTCGTCGCCTCCTATGTCGATGACACCCTCCGCACCTTCAACAACATCGACCCCGAAGTCGTCTTTATCACCTATTCGACCTGCGAAGACGCCTCGATCCTCGATGAAACCGAGGAAACCCTCAAGAAAGCGGGCTTTAGGGAAGTCCTCCGCACCAGGGCTGGGGGAACCATCTCCTGCCACTGCGGGCCCCATTGCCTTGGCATGCCACTGCGGGCCCCATTGCCTTGGCATCCTCTATCTTAACGACGGGGAACACCAAATCGAGCCATATAAAGGCTAGGAAAACATTGGGCCAAACGATCGCCTATTATAATAACGGAGGCGTCACCAAGGTTAAGGGAGAGGCCACGATCAAGATCAGCGCAGGCTAATGGAAAAGCAAATAACCTGATAACTAAGGAGATGCGTAAGGAATTACGTGTCTCCTTTCTTTATGGGATATCTTAGTAAGATGATGTACTCTTTGGGTATATTCTTGAGATGCTTTGAGAATTCACTATATTCATACATGGTGATGAGTTTGCAGACCTTTGCCTGGAAATCGGTTTTGACCGTAGCTTCAGGATCGATTATGACCACCATGCATTTATCTATTCCCGTCTCAAGGTATACCCCTAGTAGAATCCTCTCTTTTTCAGAATGAATGATGCAGTCAGCTTTCTTAAGATTTGAAAGCGTTTGTATTATTTGGGTAGGCTTTAACCCATGATAATGATGGGAACCTCGCCCTCCTATGGGCATCATCAACTCATAGAGAGTAGAGGCGTCGACGTAGAGGTCGTTCTTCCTGAAGATGGTCCTTTCGGCCGTTTCATTCAAAGTACAAAGATGGACGTTCCTAAACCGGACGTCGAAATGCCCGCGGTCCCTCTCCGCATAATGGTTGAGGCTCTTAACGGCCTCCTCTATGTTTTTGACGTTTATATCCTTGCCCATCCGAAAAATGTTCCTCTACTAACTAATAGTGGTGAAAATCGAAAATCGGCTCATTTTTTTGAAAAAAAGTGAAAAAACCCGTTTTCTTTTCAGCGGGTATTGCAAAAAGGCTCGTCCGGTGTATATTTGAGTCAGCCAGCGAAAGCCGTCCTCTTTGCGGCCTCTTAGGCTGGACGCGTTAGAAAAGCGTGGCAAAGATCAGGCCAGGCCCATCAAAAGGTACACCTGTGAATGGTAGGGCATTAATGGGGATAAGTGCGTTCCCCCTCGTGGTGCCCATTTTCTTTTGCCTTTGCTCCTTCAAAGGTTGAATAAAGATGGAGTTAAAAAGGGTTCCGACCCTTATTTTTTTACCCTCGATTCCATTTTTGTGGATAAGAGTGCTTGTTTTTGCGTAGTTAAAAGCCGATTAAATCGATACTTTTATTTTAATTCGGTATTTTTTGATATTTTTTACTTAATTAGGTTTACTTTTCCTAAAAGCGTGTATAATAATGCCCAGAGGTACACATATATGAAAATGTTCAATTTGAAGGGAGCAGTGCTTTCTTTAAATACCCCCAACATCATTTCCTTGTTGAATAGCATCGAATTCTACAAGGGAAAGACCGCTGGCATCGCCAAGGTCAAGAAAGTCGATGAACTCATGGCGATGGCCGATCGCTCCAACGCGGTTAGCTCCAACGCCATCGGCAACGTCTATATCGCGGAAGATAGGGAACGCCCCCTTGCCCAAAGGACGAGCCATCCCCAAACCCTACAGGAGCATATGGTGGTCGGTTACCTTAATGCCCTCGATTTGATTCGTGAAGTCTACAAATACCAAACCCTCGACCGTAGCTTCGTAACCACCCTCCATTATTATATTTACAAGGATTATAACCCCGAGTTCGGCGGGCGCTTCAAAGATAGCCAGAACTACATCCAGGAATCGATGCCAGACGGCTCTTTCCGCACGATCTTCGTCTCCGCGGCCCCAGAGGAAGTAGTCCCTCTTCTCGATAACCTCATCTATCAGTTCAACGAAGCCGCCAAGGATGACGAGGTCAATAAACTCGTCCTCACCGCCGCCTTCATGCTCGACTTCATGTGCATCCACCCATATAACCACGGCAATGGCCGCACCAGCAGGTTGCTTCTCCATTTCCTTTTGAAGAAATACGGTTATGACATCGATGATTATTTCTCGATTCCTTACCTCATGAAGCAGCATCTAGGCGAATACATCGATGCCTTCGAGACCTCCTCCACCGGCTGGAGCGAAAGCGACAACAGCTACGAAGCCTTCGTGACCTTCGTCCTCCGCCGCATCCTCGAGGCCTACCGCAAACTCGATTACATCATGGAGATCAACGACCTTGACGCCACATGCGAAGACAAGGTCCTCAAGGTCATCAACGACTCCGCGACCCCCATCAGCAAGACGATGGTCCTCCGCATCCTCTTCGCGATCAGCAAATCGACGATCGAGAAAGCCCTCGCCAAACTCTTGAAGGAAGGACGCATCCAACTCATCACCAAGGGTCGTTATTCCAAATATTTCAGAATCTGATTTAGGAGAAATGTAAAGTCTTATGAAAAGCTATGATGCCAGCCAAATCCGTAACGTAGCCATTTTGGGCCACCAAGGAAGCGGCAAAACCACCCTCGTCGAATCGATGGCTTACGTTGCTAAATTAATCCCTGAGAAGGGAAGCGTCGAAAGGAAGACCACGATCAGCGACTACACCCAAAGCGAACAAAAGCGCGGCGGTTCCGTCCAAACCTCCATCATCCCTCTTTATGTCGGTGACCATAAGATCAACGTCATCGACGTTCCGGGCAACGACGACTTCATCTCCGAAGTCATCGGGGTCACCGGAGTCATCAAGGGCGCGGTCCTCGTAATCGACGCCTCCGTCGGCGTCCAAGTCGTCACGATGAAGCATTGGAAACAACTCCGCAAGAAAGGCGTCCCGACCTTCATCTTCATCAACAAGATGGACAAGGAACAGATTGATTTCGACGTCCTCATGGAGGAAATCCGTGAGAAATTCGGCAAGAACGTCATCTCGTTCTGCTATCCGCTTGGCCACGATGACCAATTCGATGGCTTTGCTAATGCCGTCGACCTTAAGGCCCATATCTATAATGGCAAGGAATGCGTTGAGGCCGAGATCTATCCCGATAAGCGCGATAAGGTCTTCGAACTCCATAACACCATCGTCGAGGAAGTCGCCAAAGTCAACGACGAACTCCTCGAGAAATTCTTCGCGGGTGAGGAATTCACCCAAGAGGAAATCCGTACCTCCCTTAAACAATCGGTCATCGCGGGCGATATCGTCCCGGTCATCGTCGGTTCCGCGAACAAGAATATCGGCGTGCAGACCCTCATGAACATGCTTATCGATTACCTTCCTAACCCCGCAGATCTCAAGCCTCTTGAGGCCCAGGATGAAAACGGCAAGGAAGTCGTCCGCCCAACCGCGGATAACGAACCCTTCTCCGCCTATGTCTTCAAGACCATCGTCGACCCCTATTCCGGAGTCATCAACATCGCGAAGATCTGCTCCGGCGTCCTCCATGCAGGCGACGATGTCTATGTTAATGGCAACACCCAGCGCATCTCCCAGCTCTTCGTCATGACCGGCAAGAAGCTCGATCCCGTCGACGAACTCCGCGCTGGCGATATCGCGGCCCTCACCAAACTCGATGGCGTAAATTCCGGCAATAGTTTAAGCGCCCCCAAGAACGTCACCATCTATAAGCCCGTCAAATACCCAACCGCCGTCTTATTCAAGGCCCTCATCGTCGATAAGACATTAGAAGGCAAGCTTGTCCCAGCCCTCAACAAGATCCAAATGGAGGATCCTTGCCTTGAGATCCACCGCAACAACGAGACCAAGCAGCTCCTCCTTGGCGGCGTCAGCGATTCCCATCTCGATTTCGTCATCGATAAGCTAAAGACCATCTACAAGATCCCCGTCGAGACCGAGAAAATGAAAGTCGTCTACCGCGAATCCATCAAGGGCACCGCGGAAGGCGATGGAAGATATGTTAAGCAATCTGGCGGCAGCGGCTTCTATGGCGTCGTCAAGATGAGGTTCGAACCTGCCGAGGAAAGCGTCTTCGAAGAGGATGTCTTCGGCGGCGCGGTCCCGAAGAATTACTTCCCCGCGGTCGAAAAAGGCTTTTTCGAAGCCCTCACCAAGGGCCCATTAGCAGGATTCCCGGTCATTGGGGTCAAGGGCGTCTTGATCGATGGCAAATACCATCCGGTCGATTCCAACGAGCAAGCCTTCCGTATGGCGGCGATCCTCGCCTTCAAGGACGCTTATCCAAAATGCAAACCGATCATCCTTGAACCGATTCTCCGTCTTCGCGTCAACGTCGAATCCCGCTTCACCGGTTCCGTCCTCTCCGATTTGAATACCCGCAGGGCGAGGATCCAGAATATCGAGGAGAAGGACTTCGGTAACCAGGAGATCGAGGTTCTTATCCCTGAGGCCGAGGTCATCGATTACACGACCCAGCTCAAATCGATCACCCAGTCCTCCGGCTTCTTCAACCGCGAATTCTACAAATACGAGGAAGTCCCAGAATACCTCAAGGACAAAGTCATCAAGGAAAACGCGGTCGAACAAAACTAAAGACCATCCCTTCTTTCCTAGGCCATCTCAAATGCCGAGATGGCCTTTTTCCTTATATGCGCGCGAGCATAATATATTAATAATGTTTTTAGCACTTTAGGCTTGACAGTGCTAAAGACCTCCCTATAATGTTGTTGGCACTCGAAAGTGGAGATTGCTAGAAAGGATAGGTGAGCCACCTTGACACGTTCTGAAATGATACTGAAGATGATCGTTGAGCATTTCATCAAGACCGCCCAACCGGTCGCGAGCCAAACCCTCATCGACGAATACAAACTCGACTATTCCTCCGCGACGATCCGCGCCGAGATGAATTCCCTCGAAAAGGAAGGCTATCTCGAGAAGACCCATACCTCCTCCGGTAGGGTACCAAGCAAGAAGGGCTACCGTTATTACGTCGAGCATCTTCGCGAATCGCGCCTTGACGACAAAGTCAAATACGCTCTCGCGGGCATCCTCGAGAAGAAGGCTCAATCGGTCGAGGAAGTCATCCGCCAATCCTGTGAGATCCTCTCCTCGATGACGGATTTAGCAACCGTCGTTCTTGGCCCAAAAACCGCGGAAGAGCATCTCGTCTCCCTCCAGATCATCCCAATCGGGGCCAACACGGCGACCGCGGTCTTCGTCACCGACCAAGGGTATGTCGAGAACAAGACCTTCATGATCGACGATAAGATCGGGATGGAAAACCTCCAAAAAACCGTGGCCTTGCTTAATGAAAGGCTCAAAGGGACCGCGATCAGCGACCTCGTCGAGAAGATGGAGGCCATGAAGCCCGCGATGACCGATTACCTCGTTGGGCAAGACGTCAT
This sequence comes from uncultured Erysipelotrichaceae bacterium, assembly GCA_900317165.1. GTDB lineage: Bacteria > Bacillota_I > Bacilli_A > RFN20 > CAG-826 > Alloenteromonas. The sequence continues at coordinate 32,980 of ONFU01000012.1, read as the reverse complement.
CTACCAGGCAATCCTCGAGGCCTTCATGAAATTCGCTAAGCAAAGGATGGCGCTCTATGGCAAAGACAAGATCATGGAGCAGCCCGAATTCGCGGAAGACGCGACCAAATTAAAGGAAGTCATCTCCCTTATCGATGACCCTGAAAAACTCGCGGACCTCCTATCAAAAGAAGCCCCGTTAACCTCGGAATCCGGAGTTGACGTCAGGGTGGGCGAAGATAAGGATTTAGCGATTATATCCGCGGAAATCGCGGTTCCAGGCGCCAATAACGCCACCCTCTCCCTCGTCGGCCCATCCCGTATGGATTACGATAAGGCGATGGAAATGCTCCGCACCGTCTGCGAGATGATCGGGGAATATTTCCAAGGGTCCACCGATAACAAAGGAGGCGGCAACCAAGCATGAAAGACAAAGAAGACAAGAAGAAAGAAAAACTAAGCGATGAGGAGAAAGGCGTTTCCAAAAAGGAATACGAGAAACTCCGCGAGGAACTCGAAGCCACCAAGAAGGACCTCGAGAAAGCCCTCTCCGACTCCGCCAGTTGGAAAAACGAATATTACAAGGCTTACGCGGATACCCAAAACCTCCGCAAATCCCTCGAAGAGGACGCTAGGGTCGCCAATCGCTATAGGGCCATCGGATTCCTAGAGAATTTGATCCCCGCCCTTAACGCCTTCCATTTGGCTCTAGATACCCCAGCCCCAAGCAAGGAAGCCCAGAATTACCAAATCGGCTTCACCTATATCTATAACCAACTCTTCCAGGCCTTAGAAGGAGAAGGGGTCCATGAGATAGCCCCCAAAGTCGGTGACAAATTCGATATGGCCTGCATGCACGCGGTCGAGACGATCGAAGATGAGACCAAGGAAGAAGGGACCATCACCAAGGTCCTTGCCAAAGGCTATAAGCTCCATGATCGCCTAATAACCGCGGCCATGGTCCAAGTCGTCGCCAAAAAGAAAGAGGAAAAGCAGGAACCCCAAAAAGACGAAGTTCCTGAAGCGTAATATATAAGAAAACATATAAGGAGATAAAATTATGGCAAAAGAAATAATCGTAGGTATCGACTTAGGTACCACCAACTCCGTCATCAGCTATATGCAGGCTGACGGAAAAGTCAAAGTCATCCCTAATCCAGAAGGCACCAATACAACCCCATCCGTCGTCGCTTTCAAAGGAAGCGGCGAGGAAATCGTCGGTAACGCCGCTAAGCGTCAAGCGATCACTAACCCCGATACGGTAAGTTCGGCCAAGCGCCACATCGGTAACGCCGATAAGTTCCACATCAATTGCCTCAACAAGGATTACACCCCGCAGGAGATCTCCGCTAAGGTCCTCTCCTACATGAAGTCCTATGCTGAGAAATCTCTTGGCCAAGAAGTCAAGAAGGCAGTCATCACCGTCCCGGCTTACTTCAATGACGCCCAGCGTCAAGCGACCAAGGACGCCGGCACCATCGCTGGACTCGACGTCGTCCGTATCATCAACGAGCCAACCGCGGCCTGCCTTGCTTATGGCGTCGATACCGGCAAGAGCGAGAAGGTCATGGTCTTCGACCTTGGCGGAGGCACCCTCGATGTCTCCATCCTCGATATCGGAGACGGCACCTTCGAGGTCCTCTCCACCAACGGTGACACCCATCTAGGCGGCGATGACTGGGATAGGGTTATCGCCGATTGGATCCAAGCCCAGATCAAGATGGAAACAGGCGCCGACTTAACCGATAAGATGGCCCGTCAACGCTTCGTCGACGCGGCGGAACGCGCGAAGATCGAGCTCTCTAGCTCCCTCTCCACCACGATCTCCCTCCCCTTCATCGGCATGTCCTCCAATGGTCCTATCAACTTTGAGACAACCCTTACCAGGGCCAAATTCCAAGACCTCACCCGCAACCTCCTCGAAAGGTGCAAGACCCCAATGCAGAAGGCTCTTTCCGATTCAGGACTAAGCTACAATGAAATCGCGACGATCCTCATGATCGGCGGTTCCACCCGTATGCCAGCGGTCCAGGAGATGGTCGCTAAGGAAACCGGCAAAACCGTCAACCTCTCGGTCAACCCAGATGAAGCGGTCTCCGTCGGAGCCGCCATCCAAGGCGCGGTCATCGCTGGAGACGTCAAAGACGTCGTCTTGCTCGATGTCACCCCGCTTACCCTAGGTATCGAAACTCTCGGTGGCGTCATGACCCCGCTTATCCCAAGAAACACCACCATCCCAACCACCAAGAGCCAGATCTTCTCGACCGCGGCCGATAACCAGCCCGCCGTCGACATCATGGTCTACCAAGGCGAACGCCCAATGGCCCATGACAATAAGCTCCTTGGTCACTTCCAGCTTTCCGGCATCAAACCGGCCCGTCGCGGACAACCCCGCATCGAAGTCACCTTCAATATCGATGTTAACGGCATCGTCAAGGTCACCGCGAAAGACCTCGATACCCAACTCTCCCAGGATATCACCATCTCCGGCTCCAACGGGCTTTCCAAGTCCGATATCGATAGGATGGTCAAGGAAGCCGAGGAGAACAAGGCCGCCGATGAAAAGCGCAAAGCCGATGTCGAAATCGTCAACAAAGCCCAGACCTATGTCGATGAGATCAATTCCGTCCTCACCGAAAAGGGCGAGCAGATCGATCCCGCCCAGAAGGAGCAGCTCACCAAACTCCGCGATGAGGCCCAAGCCGCCATCGCGAGCAACGATATCGAGAAACTCCGCGAGATCGTTGGCCGCCTCGAGGATGCCGCCCGTGCCGCTAGTGGAGCGGGTAATCCAGGCTCCAATCCTTATGGCAATCCAGGCGCCCAAGGTGGTCCTACCCCAGAAGGCCAAGAGACCGCCGATGACGTTGTCGATGCGGATTTCACCGATAACAAAGCCTAATAACCACACGAAAACCAATCGCGCCTAGATGGGTAAACGCCCATTCTAGGCGCTCTTATGATTAAAGAAAGGAGAAGCAATGGCAGATAAACGCGATTATTATGAAGTCCTAGGCGTTAGCAAAACCGCTTCCAAGGATGAGATAAAATCGGCCTATCGTAAGTTAGCCAAGCAATACCACCCAGACGTCAACAAGTCGCCTGACGCCCCGAAGAAATTCGAGGAGATTAGCGAAGCTTACGAAGTCCTTTCAGACGATACCAAACGCAGTCAATACGACCAATTCGGCCACGCGGCCTTCGATCCCAATTCCGGGATGGGAGGAGCCGGTTTTGGCGGAGGGGCCGGAGGCTTCTCGGGCTTCTCCGGGTTCGAGGATATCATGTCCTCCTTCTTCGGTGGGGGCTTCAATTCCTCTAGGGGAAGAAGCAGTGGCCCAACAAAAGGCGAAGATACCCTCATGCGTATCCGCATCTCCTTCATGGACGCCATTAAGGGCAAGAAAGTCAAAATCCCCGTCACCTATGATGAACCCTGCTCCCATTGCCATGGCTCAGGTGCCCAAAACCCAGGCGACGTCGAACGTTGCCCCCATTGTGGAGGCTCGGGCGTCGTCATTAGCAGAAGGCAATCCTTCTTCGGCCCGATCGAGCAGCAATCACCTTGCCCCCATTGCAATGGCAGCGGCAAGATCATCCGCAACAAATGCAGCGAATGTAATGGCGAAGGCTATAAACGCATCCATCGCGATATCGAGGTCAATGTCCCGGCCTCAATTGCGACCGGACAACAGATTAGGGTCACCGGGAAGGGCCGCAAAGGCCTTAACGGCGGGCCTAATGGCGACTTATACGTCGAGGTCTTGGTCCAGGAGCACAGCTATTTCAAGCGCGATGGCAACGACGTCCATATCGATATCCCTCTTTCCTTCATCGATTGCGCGCTTGGCACCAAGATAGAGGTTCCAACCGTCTATGGCGAAGCGACCGTCACGATCCCTGAAGGCACCCAGCCCGATGCGATATTGCGGTTAAGGGGATATGGCATCAACGACCTCCGTTCGAAGAAGCCTGGCGATGAATATATCCATATCAAGGTTCAAACCCCAACCCGCCTCTCCCGCACGGAGAAAGATCTCCTCGCCAAACTTGCCAAGGAAACCAAACCTTCCGATACCCCATACGCCAAATGGAAGGCCAAATTCACCAAATAAGCCTATTCAATAAGCGGAACCATCGATGGCTTCCGCTTTTTTTATCCTTTCTCTTATCAAGAAAGGAAAAACCTATTACAATAACTATCGACAAGAATGCCATATGAAAAAACCGAAGCAAATGATAGTCCCGGAAGCCTATAGGGAGGCTTATGTCAATAACGAGGCCGACGCCAACAAGAAGATGGCCCTTCTTAACGTGGTCGCCGCCGCTGTTGCTATCGTCATTTGGATTTTGTATCTCGTCCGTTTCTTTTCGGTTCCAGAGATCATGTACCCAGTCGTCTACGTCCTTTTCCCGGTCGCCGCGGCCTTATTGCTCTCCCCGTTATTCTTTTTGAAAAGCGAGAGGATCCGCAAACCCCGATTCAAAAATTACCTAATCGCGGTCTTCCTTCTTGTCGTCGCCGCGATCAACGCCGTCTTGCCAAAGCACGGCGTCCTTGGCTGGGCCGTCGCAATCGTCATGGCCAGCCATTATTATAACCCGCGCTTTGCTAGGAAAATCTATGTCGCGACCATCATCTTGATGCTGATTTGCATCTATTTAGGCATGTTCTTTGGCGAATATGACCCGCATCTTCTTAGTTTGGGCGTCGTCGTTGACGGAAGGCCCGCGACCGTCGATACGCCTGAAGCCCGTGTGGAATTGCTAAATGAATTGATCAAGGAAGGCAACAACCGTTATGTCTACGTCATCCCAATGTATTATTTGCCTCGCGCCGCCCTCATCTCGATTCTTTTCATTATCTCTAACGCCCTTAACCGCCGCACCAACGAACTTCTTATGGAGGAAATAAAGGCCAATACCGAACAGGAAAAATCCAAGGCGGAGCTTAATATCGCTAGAAGGATTCAGATGAATACCCTCCCTACGGAAGAGATCAACACCGATTCCGTGGAGATATTAGGAGAGGTCAAAGCCGCGAAGGAAGTGGGGGGAGACCTTTACGATTTCCTCAATATCGATGATGACCATGTCGCGATCCTTATCGGAGACGTCTCCGGCAAAGGGGTGCCCGCGGCCATGTTCATGATGAAGACCATCACCTCCTTCCGCGATTTCGCGAAGAACGAGCTTAGCCCCGCGAAGATCTTGACCGCGATCAATTCCTCGATCCACCGCGGGAACGCCGAGAACATGTTCGTCACCTGTTTCTTGGCCATATTGGATAAGCGTAACGGCAAAGTCGTTTATTCTAACGCCGGCCATAATCCCCCGATCATCGGCAATAAGGACGGTTATTCCTATCTAAAATGCCGTAGCGGATTCCTCCTTGGCTGCTTTGATAAAGCGATGGTTAGCGATGAGGAATTGACTCTTAATAAAGGCGATACCATCACCTTATATACGGACGGGGTCACCGAAGCTAGGAACATCAAAGGGGATTTCTATGGGGAGCAGCATTTCCTCGACGTGATGAACAAGAATCCCCATGATACTGTCGCCGCCATCCATGAAGACATCAAGAAGGACCTTACTGAATACGTTGGGGAAGCAAGCCAAAGCGATGACATCACCTTGCTTTCCATCAAATACAAATAAACGTATACCATTTTTGCCTTATGAAAGTGATGAAGCAAATCCTAATCATCATCATCTTTGCTCTTATCGGCAACCTTCTTTCATATTTGCTCTCGTTGATTAATTTCCCTTTCCCTGGTTCATTGATTGGTTTGATCCTGCTTTTCGTTTTCCTTTTAACCGGCCTAATCAAAACGGAAGGGATATCGGAAGTCGGCCAATATTTCATCGATAACATGGGGATCTTCTTCGTCCCTGGGGCGATCCTTATCCTCAACAATATCCGTATCCTCTCCGAGATCTGGTGGAAGTTAGCGATCATTATCCTCGTCGCCTTCATCATCTCCTTCACCGCGACCTATTGGGCCGTTAGGCTCACCTTGTTCCTTCAGGATAAGGTTAGAAAGAAGAAGGAGGTAAGGGAAAATGATTAGCTTCCTCTCTTCCCCCTTATTCTATTTCTTCGTGACGGTCGGCATTTATTTCCTTTTCGCCTTATTGCAGAAAAAGACCCATTCCCCTCTTCTTAACCCTTTACTATGGACCATTATCTTCGTTATTGGCTATATCCTTCTGGTCGTCTTGATGGATAAGCATGAGGTTAACCCCGAACTAATCGAGGCGGAAGTCAAGAATTACGAAGGGGCCGTCAATATCTTCGATATCCTTCTTGCCCCCGTGACGGTCGCTTTGGCTCTTCCTCTATATGCGAATAGGCATGTTTTAAAGGAAAACTGGTTAGCGATCATCGTCGCTAGCGTGGTTGGCGTAGGCACCTCCATCGGTAGCGTCATCCTTCTAGGCTATCTTCTAGGCTTGGATAATAGCATCGTGATGGCCCTTTATCCTCGCGGAGTCACCACCGCGATCGCTAGGGAGATCTCGGTGATGCTAGGAGTAGGCCAATTCGCTTCCATAACCGTGACGGTTGTGGTCATCACGGGCATCGTCGGAGCGATCCTTGGGCCTCTTCTTATCAAGCTCTTCCATGGCGATGATGATGCAAGTGTCGGCTTGGCCTTAGGCTCAGCAAGCCACGCGATCGGAACTAGCAAGGCCTTCGATTATTCGGAAAAAGCAGGAGCCATCGCTTCCGTTTCGATTATCACCAACGGCTTCCTTACCGTAGTGGTCGCCCTTATCGTCAGCCTTTGCATGCGTTAAATATTCCTTCGCCTCCCTGCCCTAAAAGTGGTTTAATACCACCATTAGAAATCGCGGGAGGCTTTTTTATGAAAAAGGAATTGATCACCGGAATTGCATGCATGGGTGCCGTATTTGCTATTGGCTTAACTTTGACGAATACCAATGGGCTTGAGCAAGGAAACCTTACTTTAGGCGTAACCCGCGAATACAGCGTGACCATCGATAAGAACAACCGCCTCGTTAGAGACGAGGATGGAAATTGGCTGTATGGCTACTACCTCCATGGAGAAGGAAGTGAATTCGGTGGCATTGGCTTTAGGGCAAACGGCATTGTCGAAACCCATTACTCTGTGGATTTAGAAAGCAATTATGCCTTTACCTGGACCGCTGACAACGGCTTAGGATTTGATATCGCGACCGTCGACCTTCAACAAAAATCCTATAATAAAATCAAAAGATACGATTATTACGATATTAGAGTCGATGGAAGCAAACGTGTTGTTAGGGGCATTCCCGGGGCTAAAAGAATAGAACTGGTCTATGATGTCGATCCAACTTCGCGTTTCCCGGTCGATAGAAGTCTCGTCGGAAAAGGTTGGACAGCAACAAGCAGAAACGTTGAAGGAGATACCGTCACCGATATCTTTACTAGGAGTGGCGAAATAGCTGAATGGTTCGCAGTTTCCCGTGACTATCAATGCGTAGAAGGAGGACCCCACATTACAGATGGTGATTACCCCATCCATTTCCGTTCCATCACCATCGTTTACGATTGCTGATCAATCCCCCCTTTTTGAAAATAGATACCGTTTCCTTATAAAAACACATTCTTACTATTAGTAAGCGCTTTTAAGATTTTCCTTCTATCAATACTTGAATAAAGGACTATGATTTTAGCCATGTCGAAGAAGGACTTTTATCTACGTTATATCCCAATCTACCTCTCCCTCTTCATGGGAGACGCTTTGCTTACGTCCTATTATTCGCTTTATTTCATCGAAAACGGCTTAAGCGGGTTTGAGCAATCGATCCTCCTCGCCCTTATCCCTTTCTCCCTTTTCCTAGGGAGTTTGGTCCTATCCCCTTTCGCGAAAACCCCTACACGCACCCTTTGGTTATATCGCGGCGCGGTCATCATAGAGGCAGGGCTTACATTAGGTTTCTCTTTCTGCAATAACTTCGCCTCCTTGCTTGTCTTAACTATCCTCATCTCCTTTTTCAATGGGGTACCCTTCACCTTCTTGGAATCCTTAGCAAGTGTCGACTCCAACAAAAGAGGGATACCATATGGCAATATTCGCCTATTCGGGACGCTAGGATACATCATCTCGTTGCTCGCTGGATTCTTCCTTCTCCGTAACCTCCCCTTTAGGGACGTCTATTATTTCTCCGCCGGATTATTGGTTTTCGCCGTGGCTTTAAGCTTCCTTGTGAAAACGGAGGAAGAAGAATTCAAACGTGAGGAAAAGGAAGAAGAAGCCCCTAAATCCAAGGGTTCCTTCAAATCAGCGATCCCCTTATTGATCGCGGTCTCGCTCTTTTATGGGGCCTTCCTCGCTTCCGGCTATATCCTCCCGATCAGGCTAAAGGATTTAGGCCTTCCTGACGCGGATTATTCGCTTATCCGCGGCATTTCCCTAGGCGCGGAACTTATCGCCTTATTGCTGATGCCCTTGCTCAACCGTTTCTTCAAAAGGAAGGCGATTGCCTTAATGGTCGCTTCGCTTTTGCTTATCCTTTCTATCGCCTTCCCGATATTTATCAAGGATGCCTATGGGCTAGCCTATTCTTCTTTAATAGTCTCCTCCATCGGCAAAGCCTTCCTTTTCGCCTATGAAGCAAGGCTATTCGAGGAGAAAATCGGCAAGAAGGGCTTAGGCGTTATCCTCACTCTTTCCAATGGCCTCGTCAATTTGATCGCGGGCAGCTGGAACCTCGCCTCTTCCTCGATTTACGAAAACCTCTCCTTCGAGGCTTTCTTCATCATCCTCGCTTCGGTCGCCTTAGGAGGTAGAGCTATCCTCATAATCGATGAGATTTTGACAAGAAGGAAAGAAAAGAAAGCGATTGAAAAGGAATCTATTCGTTAATCCGTTTTTTCTTTTATAATATCGGCGATGTTACTTAACAAATCTTGGATTTTCTATCCACTGGATAAACCAGAAAACCGCCTCGAGGTGGACTTACCATATGACGCGATGCTTCGCGAAAGCCGGGATATCGCTAATCCCGGAGGAGATAAAATCGGCTTTTTCAAAGGGGGCGATTACGCCTATGAGAAAACCCTTGATATCGAAAAAGGCGATTCTTCCTTCTATTTGGAATTCGAGGGTGTCTACCATCATCCCGAGGTTTTCGTTAACGACGTAAAGGTCTATGAAACCGAATATGGTTATAAGGGCTTTATCATCGATATCACCCCTTCATTAAGAAATGGGGAAAACAAAATCAAGGTCATCGCCCATAACGCGGATCAGCCCAATTCAAGATGGTATACGGGCTCAGGAATCTACCGTAACGTCCATCTATATGTTTTGCCGAAAACGCATATCGTTCCTTCCTCTTTTAAGGTTAATACCCTTGATTATCAAACCGGCCTAATCGAGATTAAGGCCACATTAAGCAATGAAACCAAGGCCATCTTGGAGATAGCCGATAAAGAAGGGAGGAAGGTTTATGAAAAGACCTATTCCTCTAAGGAAATCAAGGATGAAATCGTTATAGATAACCCTTCTTTATGGGATATCGATAACCCCTATCTATATAAGGCAACCCTAAGGATTGAGGGACAGGAAGAATCCCTTAGATTTGGGGTTAGAGGCGTTGCCTTAGATAAGGAAAAAGGCCTCCTTATCAATGGGAAGAAGACGGTTTTGTATGGGGCCTGCATCCATAGCGATAACGGGCTATTAGGCGCGGAAAGCTACCGCGAGGTCGAATATCGCAAAGTCAAGCTCCTCAAGGACTTAGGCTATAACGCGGTTAGAAGCGCCCATAACCCAATCTGCAGGGATTTCCTTGACGCTTCCGATGAACTAGGCCTCTACGTCATGGACGAATACGTCGATTGCTGGTATATCCATAAGACCAAATTCGGATATTCGCTATATATGGAAGACAATTATGAGGATGACCTTACCGCGATGGTCGAGAAGGATTATTCCCATCCTTCTGTACTCTTCTATTCAACCGGGAACGAAGTAAGCGAGACGAGCGAGCCTAGAGGCATCGAACTCCAGAAAAAGATGAACGAGCTTCTCCATTGTTTGGATAGGACTAGACTCACCACCTGCGGGATCAACGTCTTCTTCAATGGCATCGCCCATACCCCGATCGCGACCTATTCCAATAAGAAAAGCGAGAAGGAATATAACTCCAAACCAAAGGTTGAGGGGAGCAGCGATATCTTCAATACCTTAGGCAATATGCTGGGCGCCTCCTTCATGAAAAACGGGGCTAGGCTTCCAATCGTCGATAAAAACACACGGGGGGCCTTCGCGAATATGGATGTCGCCGGCTATAACTATGGGATTCTCCGTTATAAGAAAGACCTTAGGAAATATCCTTCTAGATTCATTATGGGCACCGAGACCTTTGTTTTCGACGCCGCTTTATTCTATGAATTATCGAAAAACAACCCCCGTATAATCGGGGACTTCGTCTGGACGGGTTTGGATTATCTAGGTGAATCGGGCTTTGCCGCGGAACTTAACAAAAAGGATTTCCCCTTCCTTTCCGATCGCAGCGGTTGGCTAACCGATGATGGAGGGAGGAAGGATATCCTTGGGAACAACACCAGCGAAGGCGATTATACCGAGGTCGTTCTCCGCAGGAAGGTCATCGATATAGGGGTTACCTCCCCTTATGATTATCGAGTCGGCACCTCAAAGGCCGCCTGGCGGTTTAACCACGCGATAAGGAGTTATACATTCCCAAAAGAAGAAGGACGTGTATGCGAATTCTTCGTTTATTCCTATGCCCCCTATATTGAGTTCTACCAAAATGGCAAGCTTCTAAAGAAGGGGAAGATCGATCCCAAGAAATGCTATCTCCGTTTTAAGGGGAAATATAAGCCAGGTCAAATCAAAGCCATCGCGAAAGACGATAACGGGAATATCCTAGGCGAAGCGGGTTTACAAACCGCGGATAAGGAGATCGCCCTTACTTATTACAAGGAGGATTATCCCCATCAGGATCGATTCGCCTTCATCCATTTCTCCTTCGAGGATCAAGAAGGCAATTTCAACCCCCATTTCGAGCAAACCCTAGAGATAACTAAAGTCGAAGGAGGCAAACTCCTCCGCTTAGGCAATGCCGCTTCCTATAACAAGGAAGGCTATCTATCGAGTAAAATTAGGACCTACCGTTCAAAGGCGATGGCCATCTTCGAATTCGAAGAAGGTAAAAACGAATTATCCTTCACGGTCATCACCCCTAAGGAAGAGCGGGTCATCACCGTTTTCAAAAATGACCATCGATAAAAGGGAATTTTTGAAAATCCAGGATATTTCCCCTCTTTACGCAATCGGACATACGCGCCTATAATATGCCCGCGGATATCCCGGCGTGGATCCGTAACCACAAAACCTTTTTGGGTGGCCGAGGCCACCCTTTGTTTTGGGAAGAAAGGAGGAACATGAGTAACGAACTCGAATCCCACATCTTCGTCACATTGGAAAACCCCTTGAAGGAAAAGGGCTATGAACTCGTGGAAGTCACCTATTCGCCAAGGAAAAGCGGATCGGAACTTAGCGTCGTGGTCGATAGGGTCGAGCCGATCAGCTTGGAGGATATCGTCGAGGTCTCTAACCTCGTCTCCGCTATCCTCGATGAGGATGACCCGATAGAAGAAGCCTATAACCTCGATGTCTCCTCCCTAGGCGCGGAAAAACCCCTGAAGCTCGATTCCCTTAAGGATTACGTAGGAAGATACGTTAACCTCACCCTTAAGGAAGCCTATAAAGGCTATAACGAGATCGAGGGGACCCTTGAGGAAATAAGAGAGGAAGCGATCCTTCTCTCCTATAGGGACAAAGCCCGCACCTTGAAGGCGGATATCCCCCTAAATAACATCGCTAGGGCCCGCCTAGCCATCAAATTCTAGTAATCAAGAAAGTAGATAAATTAAGTAGGAGCAAAAACAATGGCAAAGAAAATCAAAGAAGAAATGCCGAAATTCATCGATGCCCTTAAGGAACTTAGCAATGCCAAAGGGCTCTCCGATGAAGATGTCCTCTTCGCCCTTGAAGAGGCTATCACCCGCGCCTTCGTCAAATCCCTAGGGGGAGGCGATGACGCGATCGTCCGTTGCAGCGTCGACCCAGAAACTGGCGCGGTCACCCTCGGACAGGTCAAGAAGGTCGTCGAGGAAGTCGAAGACGATTACCTCGAGATCGAGCTTGATGAAGCTAACGAAAACCTCAAGTCCAAGCAGAAGAAATACAAGGTCGGGGACGAATATTATATCCCCTGCCCAACCGAGAAGATCAGCGGACTCATGGCCCAAGCCATCAAGAACAACCTCCGTCAGAAACTCGCGGAGGCCGAACGTGCCGCCCTCTATCGCGTCTATAAGGACCATATCGGCGAGATGGTCACCGGGGTCGTCGAGAAAACCGACGAGCGTTCCGTGACCCTCACGATCGGCCGCGCGACCATCGAGATGGGCAAGAAGGACCTTATCGGCGACGAATATTTCAAAGTCGGCGACACCGTCAAGGTCTATATCCAGGAAGTCAAACAACCCCAATCCGCGGAAGGCAAAGCCCCCCGTGGACCCCAAATCGAGGCCACCCGTTCCTCCGAAGGCTTCCTCCGTTGCCTCTTCGAAGAGGAAATCCATGAAATCTACGATGGCACCGTCGTCATCAAGGCGATGGCCCGTCAAGCTGGCGTTAGAAGCAAGGTCGCCGTCTATTCCAATAACGAAGACGTCGACGCAACAGGCGCCTGCATCGGTCAAGGCGGTAACCGCATCCAGAAAGTCGTCTCCCAGTTAGGGAATGGCAAGAACAAAGAGAAGATCGATGTCCTTAACTATTCCCCAAACGAAGGCGCCTTCCTAATCGAGGCCTGTCGCCCAGTCGTCGCTCTTGGTGCGAACCTAGACAAAGAGAACCATTCCGCCACCGTCATCATCAATAACGGTGACTTCCCAATCGCCTTAGGCAAATTCCGCGCCAACCTCACCCTCGCTCAGCGCATCACCGGTTACAAGATCGAATTCGTCGAACTCGATCAAGCGGTCGAACGCGGTCTTAATTGGACCACCGCCGAGGAATGGAAGGAAAAGGCCGAGGAAGAAAAGCGCGAAGCCGAGAAGGAAGCTTACCTCAATAAGCTCCGCTTAGAGGAAGCTAAGCGCAAAGAGGAAGAGGAAGCCAAAGCTAAAGCGGAAGAGGAGGCCCGCCTTGCTGAAGAAGCCAAGAAGGAAGCCGAAGCCGCTAAGCCAGAAGAAAAGCCTGAGGAGAAGGTCGCTCCTAAAGCCGCCGCTCGCCCCGAGGAATTCCCAGCCGAGGCCATGAACCCAGCCGCTGCCGCTCTCGCCGCTTTCCGCGCTTCCGAAGCTAAAGCCGCTTCCGAAGCCGCCAAGAAGGAGGTCGAACCCGAGAAAGTCGAGGAGAAGAAGGAAGCTGTCAAGGTCGAGGAGAAGACTTCCGAAGTCCGTACCACCACCACCCTTGAAGACCTCGAGAAGGAACTTGAGGCCGCCAAGGAAAAGAAGACCCGCTCCGCCTCCAAGAAGCGTCCTCGCAAGATCACCGAGGAAGAGGTCAAGCGCGAAGCGACCCCAGTCGCCCCCACCAAATCCCCCGCTATCAACGCGATGCCCGTCTATACCGAAGAAGAGCTCGCCGAGATGGAAGAGGAGGAGAAGGAAGCCTATGACGACCTCTCCGAAGAGGATATCGACGAGGAATACTCCGAATACGACGAGTATTACGATGACGATAACGCCTAATAAGACAATATTAAGGAAAATATAGAAGAATGAGGAAAGAGAACCCTAGGACGGACATTGCTTCAAGGCAAAAATACCCAAAAGGGCTTCTCTTCCGCATCGTCAATATCAATGGAACCCTTCTCCTTGATAAGGACAATAACCTTAAGGGAAGAGGGATCTACCTCAAAAAAGACCTCGCCTCAATCGAGCTTTCCGAACGTAAATGCCTCCTAGAGAAAAAGGGTAACGTCCCTTCTTCCCTCTATCAGGAATTAAAGGAGAACCTATGAACGAGGTCCTAAGTTTCCTTGGCCTTCTAAACAAAGGAGGCAAACTGCTTATCGGGGAGAAAATCCTCTACGCAAGGAAAGGAGCCTTCATGCTGATTGCAAATGACTCCGGCCTTGCCGCAAGGAAGAAATTCCTCGATAAAGCCGAATCCCTAAGAATCGCCTTTTCCCTCGATTTCGATAAAGGAAGCCTTGGAAGTGCCCTAGGCTATAAGGAACTTTCCGCCATCATGGTCATGGATAACAAGGCCGCGAAGGCCTTAAGGGAAAAACTAAGCAAGAAAGGAGTAACGGACATATGAAGAAAAGCAACTACGGTCCGAAGAAATCGGACCAAAAGAAGGCGAATAACCATCAAGAGTCCCGCGTATCCAATTTCTCTAACGAGAGGAAGAAGGACTATGCGAAGGTCAACGGTGGCGTTTTCCTCTATACCAAGCCCCTATCCGTTGGAGACCTCTCCAAAGCGATAAACGTCCCTTCGTCGGAAATCATCAAATTCCTCTTCCTCGAAGGGAAGATGGTCACCATCAACCAACTCCTCGACGACGATATGATCGGCGAGGTCTGCCTCCAATTCGGCTATGACTTCAAGAAGGAGGAGGTTGAGGATAAGACCCATTTCGAGACCCTCAAGATCGAAGATGACCCAGCAAGTCTCAAAGAACGCCCGCCGGTCGTCACCATTATGGGTCATGTCGACCACGGCAAAACCACCCTCATCGATAGCATCCGTTCCTCCCGTATCGTCGATACGGAAGCAGGAGCGATCACCCAGGAAATCGGCGCTTACCAAAAAGAGGTCGACGGCAAGAAGATCACCTTCATCGATACCCCGGGGCACGCGGCCTTCACCGCGATGCGCGCTAGAGGGGCCTCGGTCACCGATATCGTCATTCTCGTGGTCGCCGCTGATGATGGCGTCATGCCACAAACGATAGAGGCGATCGATCACGCGAAAGCCGCCGGCGTCCCTATCATCGTCGCCGTCAACAAAATCGATGCCCCAGGGGCCAAACCCCAAAAGGTCCTCGAGCAGCTTATGGCCCACGATGTCATCGCCGAAGAATACGGTGGAGACGTCATGACGGTCGAGATATCCGCCAAAAAAGGCATCAACATCGACGCCCTCCTCGAGATGATTGCCCTTAAGGCCGAGATGCTTGAACTTAAGGCCAACCCCTCCCGTTACGCGATGGGCACGGTCCTTGAGGCCGAACTCGATAAAGGCGTTGGCCCAAAAGCCACCCTCCTCGTCCAAAACGGAACCCTCAATGCCGGCGATTACGTCGTCGTTGGGGAGACTTATGGCAAGATCAGAAGGATGAATAACGAACATGGGGCGATGCTTAAATCGGCTTCCCCATCGACGCCTGTTTCCGTCATCGGGCTAAATGGCGTCCCTTCCGCCGGAGACCGCTTCATGGCCTTTGAAAGCGAGAAGGAAGCTAGGGAAATCGCGGATGCCCGCGCCCTTGAAAAGCAAAACGCCGCTAGAAGCGGAACCGCCGCGATGTCATTATCTGACCTCAATAACCTCATCAAGGCCGCGAAGGTCCAAGACGTCAACGTCATGGTCAAAGCCGATACCGATGGTACCGCCCAAGCCCTAAAGACCAACCTTGAGAAGATGAGCACCGAGGAAGTGAAGATCCATGTCCTCTCGGCCTCTGCTGGGGCGATCAGCGATAACGATATCCTTCTCGCTAGCGCCTCTAACGCCATCATCTTCGGCTTCAACGTCCGTCCTGATGCTAGGGTCAGGACCCTTGCCGCCGAGCAAAAAGTCGAGATCCACCTCCATAACATCATCTATGAACTCCTCGATGAGATGGAAGCCGCCCTTAAGGGTATGGCAGTCGTCGAGAAGGTCGAGAAGATCATCGGCGAAGCCGAGATCCGCCACATCTGGAAGATGGCCCATGTCGGCACGATCGGTGGTTCCTATGTTAGAAGCGGAGTCATCAAAGCCAAATCCAAGGTCCGCCTTATCCGCGATGGCGTCGTCATCTATGATGGGACACTAGGTTCCCTCAAACGTTATAAAGACGATGCCTCCGAAGTCAAGGAAGGCTATGAATGCGGCTTGACCATCGCCGGCTATAACGACATCAAGGAAGGCGACATCGTCGAATGCTACGCCCTCGTTGAGAAGGAGGACTGATATGGCTAAAAGCTCCAAGAATGGGGCGAGGCTGAAGTCCGTATACGCCAAATACATCGCGGAGATCGTCCAAAGGGAAATCAAAAACCCCCATATCGGCATGGTCTCCATCAACGAGGTGGTCGTAAACGCGGACAATTCCCTGTGCAAGGTCTACGTGACATTCCTTGGAGCCCCCCATCCCCATAAGGCCTTTGAGGAACTCAAGAAGACTGAAGGCTTCGTGAGGAGTCGCCTCGCCAAGAAAGTCTCCGTCTACAAGGTCCCCGAGGTTCGCTTCCTCTATGATGAATCCTTCGAAAGGGCCTCTTCCCTCGAAGAAGCTCTCCGCAAGGAAAGCGAAGACCTCGCGAACATGGATATCCAAGACGACATCGATTAAACGAATTAATCAAAAATCTCTTTACCGTTTCGGAAAAGAGATTTTTTATAAAAACCTAATTCTCTTTTTGGCTCATTTTTCGTTAAGGAAAGGGCTAATGAAATAAAAGAATTTTAAGTAGTTTTACATTTTACGAATTCGTTTTATGTGAATTTTTACATTTTACGAAATCGTTTTGTGTAAATATTTACATTTTACGAAATAGTAGTATGATGGGAATGAGGTTATAAAACATGGAAGAAAGCATCGATTTGAAAAGAAAAATCTACGATGAATTGCTTGAATGGAAAAACAATCCAGACAGATTGCCTTTGATCGTGGACGGCTTAAGGCAAGTTGGTAAAAGTTATATCGTGCAGAAATTCGCTTTCGATAACTTCGATAACGTCATAACCTACGATTTCAGGCATAACAAGGTTTTGCGGAAGATCTTCGATAGCAATTTGGACGTTGATTCCATTATCAGGAATTCGGCGCCTTATTTTGTGGGCAATGATTTCATCCCCAATAAAACGGTTCTTATTTTCGAGGAGATCGGGGATTGCCCTTTGGCTAGGACCTCATTCAAAAGCTTTGCCATGGATAAAAGGTTCGCCGTTATCGCTACCGGCAGTTTGCTTGGCGTCATGAATTATCGTAGGCGCAAGAAGATCGATGTGCCGACAGGCTACGAGAGAATCATCCACATGTCGTCCTTGGATTTTGAGGAATTCCTCTGGGCCAATGGTATCGATAACCAAACCGTTGCGACATTAAAGGATTTCGTTAACAAAAAAGAACCTCTTCCTCCCGCCTTAGCGGATTTCTACAAAGAAATGGTTAAGCGTTATGTGGTGGTCGGGGGAATGCCTGATTCCGTCAAAACGTTTTTGAAAACGAACAATTACCTCAAATCGAGGGAAGTATTGGAGGGCTTAATCAAAGATTATCGCGCCGATTTCGGAAGGTTCGTCAACGATGAAAACGAGGAGGCGATCGATTACAAGCTCCAAGCCCAACTAAACCAGATATTCGATTCGATCCCCTCTCAATTAGCTAGAGAGACCGATACGCACAAATTCAAGTATTCCTTAGTCAAAAACGGTGGAAGATCGAGCGAATTCGAAGAGCCGTTCGAATGGCTGGAAAAAGCTGGATTGGTCTTAAGGTGTTTTAACCTTAGCGCCATCGAAAAGCCTTTGGAAAGCAATTCCGACAAATCTTATTTCAAGGCTTTCGTCGCGGACATGGGTTTGTTGATGGCGATGTATCCCGTTTCGGTAACGCGTGAGTTCCTAACGGATGAACTTGGCAGTAGGAAAGGGGCTATTTTTGAGAATCTCGCCGCGACGATGATCGATAAAGCAGGATTAAACCTCTATTATTTCTCAAAGGGTTCCGACCATTTGGAAATCGATTTCATTCTTGAAAGCGATGAAGGCATCGTTCTCTTAGAGGAAAAATCCACGAACGGCAAGATGGCTGCCTCGCGTTCGGTTATGGAGGGGAAAACCGCGTATAAGGCGAAGGAATGCTATAAAGTCATCAAGGAGAATTTCGGTAGGGGCGATTATTACGTCAGCGTTCCCCAATATGCCGTTCCCTTTTTGCTAGAAAGCATCACGGATAACCTAAAAAAGGACCTAATTGCAACAAAGCTAATTTATCCTAGAGGTTAATTGGCATTGCCCCTTCGAACTGGAGGGGCTTTTTTGCGATGACCATTTCATCAGATAAACCCCAAATCGTTTATCCATAACATAAAGTTATATTTAAGATATTCAACTTATATTTTTCGATATAGATGAAAGCGGTTACAATGTGACCATGAAAAACGCGCTTGTTTTACGTGGTCTCCCCCTTTTGCTCTCCGCTTTCGCCTTTTCTTCATGTGCGATCGCCGAGCCGCTAGATTTCAATAAGCCAACAAATGAGCCCTCTTCTTCAAAAGAGCCGACTCCATCGAGCGTTTCTAGCGAAGAAGAACCAGTCCATAAAGAGGTGCTTTTCGTTGGTAATTCCTTCACCTATTTCAATGATTGCGACCAAGTGGTCCAATCGATTGGGAGGGATTTAGGACTTGATATCTCTTGCTCCGCGGTCACGGAAGGTGCGCAGCATCTTATCGATACGGCTTCCTCTTCTGATCCTGTTGGCAAACGCCTTGATGAGGCCTTGAAGAAAAAATACACCCATATCGTCTTGCAAGAGCATTCGACGACCCCCGTCACAAATTATGGCAATTTCCTATCTGGGGTTAAGCAAATCCTCACCAAGATCGAGGCTACCCAAGATAAACCAAAGGTCTATCTATATGCGACTTGGTCATATGAAAGCTTCGCCAACAGTCGTAACCTAAGCATCCCTGAATCGGAATTGCTGTTAAGAAAAGCCTACCACGATGTCGCGACCGCCACGAATACGATGGTAAGCGATGTTGGCAAAGCCTTCAGTTACGTATATTCTAATTATCCATCAATCAATCTCTACCATACCGATAACAAACACCCTTGCTTCACGGGCACCTATCTCTCCGCCTCCGTCCAAGCCGCGACCATGTTCGGCCTTGACGTAAGAAAAACCACCTTCTTAGGAAGCGGAGCAGAACAAGGTAACGGAACCAAAACCAAGCAATCGGTAGAAGAAGCTACCGCGGTCACCTTGCGCGAAGTCGCCTATAAAACCGCGCATTCCCTCATTTGATACGTCAATATATAAAGAAATATATAAAAAGGAGAAAAAATATGAAAAAAACAAAACTCTTCATCTCTCTTCTCGCCGCTACAATGCTTGCGTCATGTGGTGCGAGCACCGATGGAGGCGGCTCGACATCTAAGTCCACTCCAACAAGTGAAACCAGCCAAACCACCGAAGTCACCCCAACCTCAACCGAACAATCTGAAAGTTCCGAAACCGAGGAAGAAGATGACCTCATCCATCCCGTCCTCCATGTCGTCATCTATGAACGTTACGTCGACAAAGAGATCCTTGGACCAAATCTCATCAATGCCATCAAGGAATACGCTAAGCCAAGAGGCTATGGACTGAAGAACGTCACCTTCGATTATGTCGGAGGCTCCAAGGTCGCGGATTTCCAGACCAACGTCATCGATGCCGAAACGAAATTAGGTTATAAATTCGATATCATCCTCGGCGGCAAGGCCTTCAGTGGATGCACTTACCTTAATGAGAACTTCACTTCCTATAAGATCGATGGAGCCGCTCTAGATTTCCCAATCGGAGATAGCACCGACCGTCGTCTATGGATCCGCAACGAAACCGAAAACGACGATTTGATCCCAACTATCATCAATTTCGTCCGTTCGCTTGCCGGACTTCCAGAAGAAGAAGACGACCCAGAAGTTCCACCAGAGGAATCCTCCGACACCACCCCCGTCGAGTCCTCCGAGCTTCCTCCAGAAGAATCCTCCGAGCTTCCTCCAGAGGAGTCCTCTGAGGTTCCCCCAAAAGAATCCAGCGAACTTCCCCCCGAAGAATCCAGCGAAGTTCCACCAGAAGAATCCAGCGAAGTTCCACCAGAAGAATCCAGCGAACTTCCCCCCGAAGAATCCTCTGAAGAAGAAGACTTAACCATTACCGTCGGCTGGTGGGATTATTCCAAATCCGGTCTCACCGCGGAAATCGCTGACAATCTCGGCGCTGGTCTCGCCTACATGCTAGGTTCTTCCGAGCTTTATGCTGACGCTAACGTAAGATTACGCGGCTATACCGAAGAAAAGGTCGGAGCTTTGGGAAGTGCGATCAACACCGATGGCGACGTCGAAATCTTCATCGGCGCGGGCAACAACCTCAAGACCACTGGTGGAGTCGAATACGTTACCCGCACCGGCCCATTAACCATCAATGGTGCCGAGAACCGCTATATCTATCTCCTTAAGGATAACGCGCTCGCTCAATTCGTCTACGACTATATGATTTCCGATGATGGCCAGGGTCTTCTAGTCCCTATGTCAGAATAAGGAAATAGAAACCTTCTATCGATAATCAAAGAAACGCCGGACCTCGATGGTTCCGGCGTTTTTGAATAATCTTGCTTCTACATAGAAGTTATAAAAACCTGGAAAGGTTTACCTTATTCAATACAGTTGTCCCGTAATAATTGGATTGTCACCTTTTCTAATGGAACGGTTTTAGTACTAATTAGTAGGATTATCAACATGTCCCACAAATATTGGCGTGTCATTGATATCTCTAATGATATAGATGAAAGGTTGATTGAGTTTCACATCAAGGGTGTCATTCCTCATTGGGGCGGCACCACCGGCTCCAAACGAGGCCATAGAAACACTTTTAACGATTGAACCATCTTCATTGAACTCCACTTCATTCTTCTGCTTAATCTTTTGGATGTAGATGTTATAGTCATTAAGTTTCTCGTCATCGAAAGCGTTTTTGAAGGAATCAATGGTTGGATTATAGATATCTCCGAAGCCTAAATTATCTAAACATTTTTGAAAATCGACATCTGATTTCGTCGTAAATTTCGGAGTCGATAAATTTACCATGATATAACCATATCCTTCGTTCTTGACGATGTTCTCGTCTTTTTCTTCAAAGATATTTACATCCTTGGTGAGATCAAAGATATTATCTTCGACTTTTTTAGGAACTAAATATGTGACCGAGGCTCTACTCGAAAAATAATAGTCTTTCACTGAAATATATGAGCCATAATCATAGTAACATTGGCTATAATACGAATGGTTCATATATGTAGCTTTAACCGTTTTATCGCTAGTGAGATAGAAATCGTCTTTGATGTTGTTTTCAGATAGATATTTGCTCGCCCACGCATTTTTGAAATAAAGAGTCGAGAACAAATATAATTGGGTTTCATCGTTAATCTCCAAGAATTTATCATCGATAAATCCATTGGAATTGACGGCTTGATTTACCCATTCCACCATCTTACTTGCTTCGGATTCAAAGTTAATCTGATAAGCTTCACAATATAGTTTGGTTAAACTATTTACAAATTCTTGGTTATAGTTGAATTCATTATTGAAGAAGGCGGAATTCTTAAGTTGAATCGTTGATTCATCACTAGCAAAGGAATTGGCTTTCATGACTTTGTCATAGAAGGTAACCCTACTACCCTCATTGAGTCCTAAAAGGGTGTTGAATTTCTCTTTCAATTCTTCTCTACTGGTCGCATTAGTCATCTCATTGATCATCGAGTATAAGCCTACGACAGAATAAGACATATTATCTTTTTTAGAAGTATCTACCAGAGCATGATATGTGAGATTTGAAAAATTGTTGTAGGCCTTGCTTTCCTCTTCCGTTGTTTTGATTGGAGATGGAGCACCGCCATCAGGGTAAGAAACGGTATTTAATTTCTTGAATGTATTCGATTCGGCAATTCTAATCTCATTCAAAGAATAACGTCGATTAGATGTTTTAACGCTTTCTTCGATTTTTAAAGAAGAGAATAGAATCAAGGAAGCTGGAACGGCGATGATACCCAAGATCACTGCGGCAGTAACGATTAAACCGAGTTTATATGGTTTGATTTTATGTTTAGATTTTCTACTGTTCGGTTCTAACTGAGTCGTATCAAAAGAGAGATTCGTATTACTAGACTCTTCAAAATCCTTTTTAAATTGCTCTTTAAAATCATCCATCGCTATTCGCCTCCATAATAATCACGAAGCTTCTTAATTCCACGTTGATACTTTGAGGAAACTTTTGCGGTAGTATAACCATAAGACTTTGCGATTTCTCTAAAAGAGAATTCATAAATGAGATGAAATACTAAGAATTTGTATTCCTCTTCATCCAAGACGTCTTTGAATTTCTCTAGATAGATTGAAACGCTTTCTTCATCATCTTTCCCTTCGATATCGTCGGAATAAGCGAGATGGTCTTTGGCTTGGTTATAACGGTTGATCGATAGATTTTTTGCGGTGACGAGCAAAAAATACTTAAGCTTGCTTTCGCTCATGAAATCTCTTCTTCTCTCATACATCTTGAGGAATGTCTCATTAACGATGTCTTTTGCTTCGTCTTCGCTTTTTAATATGTCGAAGGAAACATAATAGACAAGATAACGATATTTCTCAAAAACATGATTAAAAGCTTTGTTCATCTCCTCTACGGAAGTTGAGCATAGTTTTTTCAAGAGTGAATAACCAATTCTTTCCATCTCTATTAAATAAAACAATTCAACAAGGCGTTTTTGTCGTTTTTTGTTATTTTATAACTTTCCAATATCCTTTTTTGTTTGTTCCAACTCTTTGGATATATCATTTTTCAACCAAAGACCCAGCAGTACCTTTTGTCATTCTCGGTTAAGTCATTGTTAAAAAGATTTTTGCCATGATTTTTGCCATGATTTTTGCCATCGTTTCCGCCATTATTTCCTATTTATTTTTGACAAAAATCTATCATGTTAAATCAATGAAGAGAAGAGCCAAATCCCAATAAAAAGTAACTAAAATAGAAAACCCGATTTGTATCAGGGGTTGTATGCAAATCTGGGACAAAGCAATCTTTATCGATGGCTTTTGGAATGCTCTTTCGCGGAGAGGAAGAAGGCTTTCGCGGGGGCGGTCTCCGGATAGGAGGCGCTTTTAAGCATCACGACCTCCCTTGAAGGGAGGGGTTCTATGGTTTGGACCTCGAAGACCTCGCCTTTTTCCAAAGCATCGCGAACAAGGGACTTAGGGACGATGCCGATCCCGAAATTCTTCGCGACCATCGGGGCGATCGTCGATGCGCTATCAAGCTCGATTGAAGGGGTGACGGATACCCCATGCGCTCTGAATATATCGTCGCAATATTCCCTTAATTGCATCGCGGAGGATAGATAGACAAGAGGGTATTTCGATAAGGAGGCGATATCGTGTTTCCCTTTTCTTAGTTCAGGATAGCCATGTCCTGCAATGACGATATTCTCAAAACTACTAATGGTAAAGGCGATTAGATCCTCGCTATATCTATAAGGAGTGGTGACGAAGGCGATATCGATCTTCCCTTGACGGAGTTTGGCGATCGTTTGGTCGCTTGAATGGGTGCTGATCCTGATTTTGATGCCGGGATAATCCTTCCTAAACGATTCAAGGAAATCGAAGAGGAATTCATCAAGCGCGGTGATGGTGGCCCCTAAAGCCACGGACCCCGCCTGTAACGATAAGGAAGCGGAAAGCTCCTCCTCGGTTTTATTTAGCAAAGCAAACGCGGCGCTTGCCCCTTCATAAAGCCTCTCGCCTTCAAGGGTGAATTCAACGCCCTTTTTGCTTCTAACGAATAACTTGACCCCGAGTTCGGTCTCGAGGTTTTTGATCGTGCGGGTCACCGCGGGTTGGGAGGTATAGAGCTCCTCGGCCGCGCGGGTAAACGAATGATGCTTCCCAACGGAAAGGAAGACGCGGTAATAATCATAATTCATGGCTTAATGGTATCATACGGATTTGATATGGTAAATATTGATTACTTTTATTTCCTGATATGAATGGAGGGTTGTAAACTATCCTTAGAAAAGATGTAACCGCTTACATCAAAAATATGCAAGGAACCTCTGGTTTCTTGGGAAAGGAATCCATGAAAGCCTCCAAGATTTCCTCTTTCTTCCTTCTTGCCGTTACGGGGTTGACCCTTTCTTCCTGCGCCTTCGTCTCCTCCATGGAGACCTTCGTCGATGTCGAAGTGGTCGCGGATGGAAACGTGGTCAGCCAAGGGAAGATTTCGCAGTTCAATAACCTCCTCTTGCCTAATGCCCCCGAAAAGGCGGGCTTTAAGTTCTTCCGTTGGTATGCGGGGGACGTCGACTCCTTAGATAAGGAAAACGCGGACAAGGATCCCCGCGCCTATAAGGAAGGAGGGCTCATCCGCCTTGATAACGTTAGGCCCTATGTCATCAATAACAAACTCACCGTCAACGGGGTCTATCTAACCCCGGAAGAGATCCCTCACGCCTATATCGTGGTCGGATGGTATGACAAGACGAGCACCTCCGGGCTCGATCAAAGCGATGTCGATCGCTGGGCCCCCCATGCGGAAGAGTTCGTGAAGAATTGGTGTCTAGACCAAGGACAAAGCGAAGAAGACGCAGTCAAACACAGCAAAGACATCGATATCCGCGCCTATTCCAATAACGGCAACGTCGCCGCGCTAGGCGCTGGAGTCAATAAAGACGGGGACGTCGATATCCTTCTTGGCGTCGGCAATAACGTCGATTCCTCTTCGGGTTCCAATATCGCGATTGAGGAGAAGCAAGGCGATATCCCGATGAACGGCAAGACCCGTTATATCGCTAGGCTCACCGATAAGCCCGAGGTCAACGCCCTCTATAACTGGCTTAAGACCAGCGAAGGCTATGGGCCTTTAAGCAAATAAGGAAAGGAGAATAGACATGAAGAAACGTTATTTGTTACGCGCCGCCGAGATCGTTGGTCTAGCAGGTGCTGGGATCTATACCTTCTTTGCCGCCTATGCCTTTGCCTTAAGGGATAACCTCTATTGGCTATTCGCGATCCTTGCTCTTATCGCCCTTTTCTCTAGTTTAGGGATCTCCAGTTTGATTAGGCGCTTCCCCCTTGACGAAAAGAAGAAGCGCATCGAATTCTTTGTCGCTTTATTCGCTAGCGTGGTAACCCTTATCCCCTTAATCCTCTGCCTCCTCGCTTATCGCCTTCCCGATGAAGGGATAACCGATTTCAAAGAAAAAGAGAAGAAGGAAGCGAAGAAGCGTCCATGGTATAAATCTGCTCGCTTCATCGTATCAGTCGTATCTTTAGGCTTAATCGGGATCTCCGCCTTCACCGGCTCCTTATTTGAGACCACCGGTTTTGCCGTCAGCGTCACCGATTTCCGCCTTACCAAGAAGATGACCGAGGATTATAACCTCGCCTCTAGGCGCATCAATAACGATGATGTTTCCTATGCCGTTACCTTCTATCAGCCCAAATTCGCTTCCCCTGAAAACAAGGTCTCCACGATCTTCGTAATCCCGGGATTCACCAGGACCAAAGCCACGATGAGCCAATACGCGATCGAATTATCGAAGCGTGGCTGCGCCGTCTTCGTGATCGACCCAGGGTCACAGGGTGGCTCCACCAATGCGGGATATGACGAAAACGGCGACCAGCTTTCCTATGCGGCCCAGGCCAATGGGGCGGTATATCTCGTCGATTATGTCTACAATAACGTCGATGCCTTCCCTAACCTTGACCGCAACCGCTTCGGCGTCATGGGCCATTCCGCCGGTGGCGGCAATGCCGTGACCGTCGCTAGTGAATTCGCTGGGGCCAATTTCGCTGCCTCCAAGATCAAAGCCCTTTATATCTCTGGCTATATAAAGGTCACCGCGGCCGCCAAATATAAGGAAATTAGATGCAATGCCGCTAACGCTTACGCTTATTATGATGAAGGGGCCTTCCGCTATCAAAGTGATTCGACCTCCCTTGAAGTCATCAATTCCCGTTTCATCAACGAAGTCAACGGGGCGACTTTAGATAGGGCCGTCGAATACGATACCCCTTATGGCTCGATGGAAGATGGGACCTACCGCATCCTCCACCGCGAGAAGACCAACCATTGCTTTGAGATGTATGATGGCCTATCGATCACCAATTCCATCGCCTTCTTCCGTGAATGCTTTAACTTAAGCACGACTTTGCCTGATTCCTCCCATACCTGGATTTTGAAAGAAGGCAGCAATGGCATCGCTCTTGTCGCCGGGATGACCTTCCTCTGCGCGATCGCCGGACTTCTTATCGAATTACCGATCCTCCGCCTTGCTAAAGGCAAGAAGATCGTCGAAGCAAGCAATGGCGAATATTGCTACGAGGATGAAGTGGAGAAGCATGTTGAGCCCAAAAAGCCGAGTGCGATCCCATCCCGCTTTAGCTTCAAGGGCAAATCGATATTCTGGTTCACGACCGTCTTCTCCTTCGTCTTAGCGTGTCTAGACTATATTCCCTTAGCGTATCTATCGATGAAGATGTTCCCAGATGCCGCCAACAACATCTTCACCGGAGTCTTCCCCGCGAGGATGTTCAACGCGGTCTTATTATGGGCCGCCTTCAATGGGGTCATCGGCCTTATCCTCTTCTTTGGGGTCCAGCTCGTTGAGAACCTTGTTGAAAGAGTAGTGGCCAAGAAAGAAGGCAGGGACCCCGTCTACGATTGGTCGAAGTTCCTCGCCCTCAAGTTGTCTTGGAAGGGTATCTTGGTAACCCTAGGGCTAGCCGTTATCCTCTTCCTTATCTTCTATGGATTAATCGGCTTAAGTTACTTCTTATTCCATCAGGATTTCCGCTTCACCCTCATCAGCGCATCCCCCTTATCCTTAAGGTTCTTCGTCACTTGGCTTGAATATTTCCCAATCATCTTCCTCTTCTATATCTCCAATTCCATCAAGGTCAATTGCTCGCTTGGGCAGGAAGGCTGGAGCGAATGGAAGGTGTATCTAGTCGGGTCACTTAGCAACTGCTTGGCCCTTGTCTTCATCCTCATCATCAATTATGTGGCCTTCTTCAAAACGGGCACCCCGTTCTATGGCTATTTCGGAGAGGATAAGCAAGAGATTTGGCTCTATGTCAACATGGTCTTCGCCCTTACCCCGATGATGGCCCTCTTGCCAATTGTTAACCGCATCTTCTATAGATGGACCAACCGCGTCTATCTTGGGGCCCTCGTTAGCTGCATGGTCTTCGTGATGATGTCGTTATCCGCGACCATCAGCTTCATCCCGGTCGCTTAATAAACATATATGTATATAAAGGAGTAAATCCATGGATATTGGAAAAGAATCATTACAAAAACACGCCGAGTGGAAAGGCAAGATCGAAACCAAATGCCGCGTTCCGGTTGGCTCAAGGGAAGATTTGATGCTTGCCTATACCCCAGGCGTCGCAACCCCCTGTTTGGAGATATCGAAAGACGTCAACAAGAGCTTTGAACTTACTAGGAGATGGAACACCGTCCCAGTCATCACGGATGGCACGGCTATTTTAGGACTAGGCGATATCGGGCCAGAAGCCGGGATGCCCGTAATGGAAGGCAAATGCGCATTGTTCAAAGCCTATGGCGATGTCGATGCCTATCCTTTATGCATCAAGAGCAAGGATACCGAGGATATCATCAAGACCATCAAGCTTCTCTCAGGAAGCTTTGGGGGCATCAACCTCGAGGATATCTCCGCGCCTCGATGCTTTGAGATAGAGACGCGCCTTAAACAAGAATTAGATATCCCTGTCTTCCATGATGATCAGCATGGCACCGCGATTGTTATCGCCGCGGCCTTGCTTAACGCCTTAAAACTCGCTAAAAAGGATATCGGCAAGATCCGCGTGGTCGTCAATGGCGCGGGAGCCGCGGGTATCGCGATCGCGAAATTCCTTCTTTCTTTCGGTGTGAAGGACCTCATCTCCTGCGATAGGTTCGGGATCCTTTGTGAAGGCGATCCGCAGCTTAACCCCGCCCAAGCTGAACTTGCTAAGCTTACCAATAGGACCCATATGAAGGGCTTATTGAAAGACGCGATGAAAGGCGCGGATGTCTTTATCGGGGTCTCCGTCGGAAAATGCGTCACCAAGGAGATGGTCGCCTCGATGGCGGAAAGAAGCATCCTCTTCCCCTGCGCGAACCCTATCCCTGAGATTACCCCAGAGGAAGCTAAGGAAGCAGGGGCCTATATCGTAGGAACCGGCTCTAGCCAATATCCTAACCAAATCAATAACGTCTTGGTTTTCCCAGGATTATTTAGAGGGGCACTTGATGTTAGGGCCTCCACCGTCAACGATGAAATGATGAAAGCTGCGAGTCGAGGCATCGCGGGATGTGTCAGCCCTGAAGAGCTGAGTGTCGACTACATCCTGCCCTATGCCTATGACCGTAAAGCCCACGAAACCGTGGCAAGGGAAGTAGCGAAGACCGCGCGTGAAACAGGCGTAGCCAAGCTATAAGGCCATGGTTGGAAAACCCCGGGAGTGACCCGGGGTTTTCTTGTAATCAGAGTCTTTTTTCATATTAATTGCAATCCTTTAGAACTTAAAAAACCACGGGCAGTCCCATTCGTTATCGCTAAAGTCCTTTTACAAAAATGTATTAACCCCATCGATAAAGCTAAGGGAAAAGCGGATAAATATAACAAATTATGATTATCTATAACGCCTCATTAAATAAATTCAGGAACCACGTCACCCTGAATTTGATGTCGAACATCCTTTTGGCGAACCTCCGTCTTAAAGGATTAAGCGGCGGTTCGCCAAGCGAGGTGAACACCTGGAACAATTTCCGCATCGCGAACCAGAGTGTCAAAAAGCGTAGACGGCATCGAATAAATCCGAAAACGGCTACCACTATATTACCACTCAAATCGGGACGATTTTTCTGAAGCGCTTTCCAAAGATTTGAAGGAAGCGTTTCCAGATTCAAAGGGGTTTTCCGTGAGTAATTTAAGGTACATGCGCAGGTACTATGAATTGTTTCCTGATTTTCCAATTCGCCCCCAAGTTGAGGGCGAAATACAAGACATATCTCCCGGACAGGGAGGAGCTTTTGCGCGAGATCGACCGCCAAAAGGCGATATATCTGCTTGCTGCCAACGGGGATAAACGCGATTCAAATTGACGAAACCCAAGACGACACCCGATGCCGAGAGGGAACCAACATGCTTTGAGAGAAACGGGCGATTGAGTATTCGCTCAACGCATATTTTGGCTTGACCTTGTACCCGCATCGCGCTTTCATTTTTATGAATTATCTCGATGACATCTAACTTTTAGGTTGATTTTCTTTATTTTCCTTACCGCCCTGCTACCACCTTTTCAACGATGAATAGAATTGGTAGACGAGAAGTATTCTTAAACTGCAAGTGTCGCGCTCCATCAATATCGCCAACACGGCAAACAAACTGCTCCGCGGCTCAATCTCTATTTTTGGACAGGCGTGGACGGAATCTTGTTTTATTTCGTCAAATAAGGTATTATCTTTGTAAAGGATGACGAAATAAATGACGAAATACGAAGAATCACCAAACGTCGAGCTCAAATCGGAGCTCGTTGACGATGTGAAACATGAACTATTGGCTTTTTTGAACTCTCACGGTGGGACGATCTACATCGGCGTCGATAACGGCGGTTCCGTATGTCCAATCGAGCCATCAACTAGGGATGGCATCGACTCGAAACTCGGTAATTGGATCCAAGAAGCGTTTTTCCCCTCCCCCGTTCGCCTTATTGACCATGACTACAACGATGACGGCGTTTTGGTAATAAAAGTGCGGGAAGGGACGAATAAGCCATATTATCTGAAGGAGAAGGGGCCGAAACCTTCGGGCGTTTACATCCGCTATGGTAGAAGCACCCGAAAGGCGAGCGAAAGCGAGATTCTTGGAATGATCCTCTCATCCGCGAAGTATTCGTTCGAGGACGACGAGTCCGATACGCAGGAACTCTCTTTCCGTTTTTTCAAGGAGGAGATGGAGGATAACGGCCTTCCTTTCGGCGATCGCGAAATGGTTTCCCTTGGAATGCGGAGGACCGACGGCGTTTACACGAACCTGGCCCTCATTCTCTCCGACCAATCGCCGATTCAGGTCAAAGTGGCCGAATACGACGAGGCGATGGACTTCAAGGTCAAGAAGGTCTTCGGCGGGTCTTTGCTTCGGGTTCTCCGCGACGTACGGGAGCAATGCGACAGGCTCAATGACGTTTCCGCGGTCATCGATGGAAAAACCTTTATCCGCAAAGAGACGGCGTCTTACCCCGGCTCTTCGTTACGCGAGGCGGTTCTGAATGCTTTTTGTCATGCCAACTTCTTCATCCGTTCCAACATAAAGATCGAGTTTTTCCCATCTGAATGCAGAATCACGAATCCAGGCGGCGTGTTCGACGCCACACTGGATGATGTCTTAATGGGCGTTCAGACCTATAGGAACCCTCGCTTGGTGAATGTTTTCTATAAGCTAGGCTATATCGAGAACTTCGGAACGGGCATTCCCAGAATCAGAGGAGCATATGCATCTTCCGAGGAAAAGCCCGTCTTCGAATCGTCCGAGAACTTCTTCTTCGTTCGCCTGCCGAACCTCAATGCCAAAAAGAAGGCGGGGGATGACGAAATAAATGACGAAATAAATGACGAAATAAGAGAGGATATCAGCGATCTTGGATTGGCCATACTCCGCGTCGTTGCCAAAAGGCCCGGAATCAAGGCGAAGGACATCCTCGAAGAGCTGTCTACGGCCATCGAGGGGATCACGATCGACAAGGTGCGGAACGAAATCCAGCGCAATCTGAAAAACCACATAGAGCTCGTTGGATCACGTAAATCCGGCGGTTACCACATCAAGCGATAATTCGCGCAAACCGATAACCAGCCAGAAAACAGCAGGCAATCAATGATTACCGAGGATTTTCCGGACGTCTGGAAAATGTTTGGATAAGACTTATAGAAGGAATAAAACTGATAGAGGTTTGTTTTTCCAAAGCCCTTCCCAAACTCGAGAGTCAGGGATTTGGACAAATCGGCGATGACTCTGGCGCCATATTCGGCCCGGTTTTCACCTTTGAGTTCTTCTTCGTAGATGCTTTCTCAATTAGCCAGTTCCTTTGGAGAATGAGGGCGTTCAGCGTTTCAAAGGACGCTTTCAACCATAGGCTGGCTTACGTTTGGCTTACATCACCAGGGTTTATACCCTAAGAAAACTAGACAAAACTGTTTAAAAACAGGATTTGCTAGACAACATCAATGTTTAATCGGGAAGCTGTTATACTCCCCGCATCGCGCTCCACGAGTATTGGAAACGTCGATGTATTCGGCGTTTTCTTTCAAAAGAGTACAGTTCCCCGCATGATTACCGTACGGATTTCGATGGAAAAAAGTTGGAGCATTATTTCTGTATTTCCATGCGCCTCTGCAGCCATTTATTAGACATTGTTAATGAAAAACAGCTTTTTCTAACGAATAAATAATGAATTAATGAATTCAGATGGATGTTAAAAGACTTAACGAGCAAAGAAGAAGGAACCAGGGTCGTTTCCCCGTAGACTTCTGCTTCCGGATTACCAAAGAAGAACGAGATTGTTTAAGGTCGCAAATTGCTACCTTTACGGAAAGAACACGCGATCGTAAATATCTCCCTTACGTCTTCGCCGTGGATAACTGGCCGCGCGAGCCGCGTTGTGCCTATGGACTTATAAATATCGTTTCGTCCAGAATCACGATCCGCGGCGTCCAGGTGATGCTCGACAGCGACATCGCGGCCCTTTTTGAGATACCCGTTCGGCGAATCAACGAGCAGATGAAACGAAACCCAAACCGCTTTCCCGAGGATTTTTGTTTTCAGCTGGCGCAAGAGGAGGTTATGAGCCTATCGAGGTCGCAATTTGCGATCTCAAGTTCGTGGGGAGGCCATGGGGGTAAAAGAGATCTTCGTCCACGAGGGGAGTTGCGACGGCAATAACGCCAAGCTTTATGATATCCGCATCGAGAAAGAAGCCATCCCGGAAGAGCTGATTCCCTATTATCTGGATTACGGGGGAATCCGTGCCGAGAGGGAGTGGTGCCAGACGCTTAAAGGCAGCAAGGAGCGCTTCCTTCCCCACAACGAAAAGGACATCACCCTCAACATCGCCTCTGATTTCAACGTCTACTTCCATTTCACAAGCCCCTCCCATGCCTGGTGCCTCGGCAACCTAAAAAAGGATCCCATGGACCGCATCGTCAAAGCCGCGGTGGAGGAAACCGTCCCGGCCCTAGTTTTGTCTAGGGCGATGCCGCTAGACAGGCTTGTCTCCAAATACGGGGACTCCGAATCAAATAAGGCATTCAGTCTAGAAGACTACAAAATGTTCCTCTTGAACCGTTATCTGGATGAAGCCTATAACGTTCCAAAGGATTTGGATGAACTATCGACGCGAATCCAAAAAATGTTAGGCGATTCGGATTTGTAAGGCGACCCGCATCGCGCTCAATCGAAGCAAAAAGTCCCGACAAAATCGAGACTTTTACTTTTCATTGGGTTACAAAAAACAACCGTGTCTGACTTATGGCTTCAGACAGGAGAGCGGGCAAACAATGATTCCGTCTTCCCTACGGTATGCAAATTCGCCGTCCGTGATGATAACCATGACTTCGGGTTCCCTTAGCACAACGCTCTTTTCCTTTTCCCTGTGCTCCCGGATAAGCCTTGCGAGTTCATTTAGATGCGCGGCGCCTTCCTCGATGTGCTTACTTCCGGTTTTGCATTCGAATAGCCCGTAACGCCCATCGGGGAGATGGACGACGAAATCGCATTCCAATCCATAACGGTCGCGGTAATAAGATAGAGTGCCTCCAAGTGAAGAAGCGTATACGGAAAGATCCCTTCCCGCCATCGATTCGAAGAAATACCCGCGAGTCTTAAAATCGTAGCTCAAGGCGTCGACCCCAAGGCCCAAGGCTGCGCAAGCAATGGAGGGGTCGTAGAATTCCTTCTTCGGAATGGAGCG
>ONFU01000005.1 GCA_900317165.1 uncultured Erysipelotrichaceae bacterium | reverse complement strand
TAACGCGCAATACGCGACCCTCGGACTAAGCGAAACCGAAGGCATGTACCTTGACTTCTGCACCTTCGATATCGACGCCGACATGAACGTTGAGATCGAGCTCGACCATAACGTCACCGACTACCGTCTCCTCTTCAAGGAAGAAGTCAGGTTGGTCTACGCATAATCTTCTAGATTAATTAAGCTGCTAGCTTCAAGGTTAGCAGCTTTTTTAATGGGGACATGTATCTGTTTTTCATTAAAAACTTGAATTGATAGAAAAATGGTCTATTGTTTCCCTTGCGGCAAAAAGCCATTCGTATATGACATTTGACATCATCATCCAAATTGCACTTCTAGGCCTCGGCTTATCCGCGGATGCTTTTTCCGTTGCTTTGGTGGACGGCTTAACCTATAAGGATATCAATAAGAAAAAGATATTCTTCATTGCCGCGACGTTCGGAGTCATGCAGGCCTTGATGCCTTTGGTAGGCTTCTGGATTGTCGAACTCGTCGAACACATTGCTGGAGGAGTGGCGGGATCTGAAGCCGGATCTATCGCTTCCTTAATCGTTGCTTGGCTAGCGTTTGGCTTATTGCTTTTAATCGGTGGGAAGATGTTAATCGAATCGATTCTTGCCTTAAGGAAAAGCGAAGAAGAAAAGAAGGAACGCGTTTTCTCCGTGAAAGAAGTCATATTCTATGGCTTTGCCACCGCGGTAGACGCTTTGGCGGCAGGCGTAGCCCTGCACGCAGGATTATCGAATACCACGACGGTTTGGTTACATGTATCAATCGTTTTGGTCATAACATTCTGCATGTCCCTTGTGGGCTTGTTCCTTGGCAAACAGATTATGAAATTATTCCGCGGCAAATATGAAATCGCGGGGATCATCGGGGGAATTATCCTTATTGGTCTAGCCGTTTGGGTAATCCTCGAACATTATCTATGAATTGAAAAAGGGCACGTGCGTGCCCTTTCTATTACCAAATGGAGATGCGTTTTTCCTTTGGAATGAACATTTTATCCGTTTCTTTGACGTCGAATGTTTCATACCATTCGTCGAAGTTGCGGACTTGCATGTTCGCCCTAAGTTCCGCGGGAGAATGGACGTCGCTAGCAAGAAGGAGGTTGATGTATTCTTCCTTGGCTTTCATGCACCAGACCTTCGCCCAGTTGATGAAGTAGGCTTTGAAGTCAGGCTTATCAAGCTTATGCATAATCTCAATCGTGACACCCATGCCACCGTTATCGGCGATATTCTCACTGACGACAAGCTCACCGTTGACCTTTCCTCCATGGAAAGGAATGCCATCGAATTGCTTGATCATGTCGTTGGTGAGTTCCTTGAAGGCCTTGAAATCTGATTCCTTCCACCAATCGAAGAGGTTTCCGTTTTCATCAAAATGGGCACCGTTATTATCAAAGGCATGAGAGATTTCGTGTCCGATGACCGCGCCAATTCCGCCTAGGTTCTCACTAACGGATTGATGGATTGAATAGAATGGCTTTTGCAATATGGCGGCTGGGAAGGTGATGTCGTTCGCGCTTGGGTTATAGCAGGCGTTGACCATATGTCCCGGCATCGCCCATTTGTTCCTGTCGACAGGCTTTGTCAAATCCTCGAGGTTATGACGGATTTTGGCTTTCATGAGTTTTTGCATCGCCTCGAAATAAGAATCCTCTTCATTGACCTTAAGCTCTTTGTAGAACGGATCGATTACATCGGGATAGCCCATCTTGACGGCAATCGTAGAAAGCTTAAGAATAGCCTTTTCCTTTGTCGATTCCTCCAAGAAGGAATTTTTCCTGACCCTATTCTTATAGGTATCGATGATTTGGTGGACTAAGGAGACGACGTCTTTCTTGGCTTCTTCACCAAAATATTTACGGCCATAATAGACCCCAATTGGCTCAGCAAAGACGCGTCCTACAACTTGATAGGCTTCCTTTTCGATGACAGGATCTTCCGCAACGCCGGTTAGAATTCTTCTATAGGTGTTTCCGAGTTTCTTCAAATTGGTTGAGAGGCTTCTGCTACCCTTAACAAGGGCCATGACATAGCACCAATGGACATATAGAGGCAAGGTCTCTTCAGAGAAGAAAAGGCTGAATTCCTTAATGGCCCTAGGATCATAGACGATAATGGTCTTGGGGGTGTTTTTCCCGAATATTTCCTTAAGGACGCGCTTGATATCAAGAGGTTTGACGTATTCGGCGACTTCCTCGATATCCATTGGGTTATGGTTGTTGACATAATCCGCCCATTCGACTTGGCTCTTGACGCGTTTAGCGACCAAAGCGTCGAAAGCGAGGGTATCCGCGACATATTGTTTTCTCTCTTCCTCACTTAACGGAGTGAATTGAAGTAAGGCATCCGCCATTTGAGCGTAGACCTGTAGCAATTGTTGGCCGGCTTGATTGCCATCTTCATAATAGGTGGTATCCGGCAAAATGATGTCCGGTCCAAGGAGGATGAAGGAGTGCTTGGTCGCATCGGCCATATCCTCGGTGACTCCGCCGTTAAGCGGTAAGTCAATGTTATTTAGCATCAAATCAGCGGCATTCTTGTTAAGGTCATCAACGGTTTTGATGTTCTTGATTCTCTCTAAAAGAGGGAGGATCGGTTTAATGCCTTCTTCATTCCTTCTTTTGGCGTCGACTATCTTCTTATATAGACGGATGGCGTCGTTCATCTCTTCGATATCGGTGGAAAGCTTGCCATCCGCGAATTCCTTGAATTCGTTCATCAACAGTTTCTCAACCTCTTGGTCGAGATCGGAAAACCCACCGGTGGTAGGCCTATCGTTAGGAATAACGGCCTTCTCTAGCCATTCCCCGTTCACGTGATGATAAAGGTCATCCTGGATTCTTGGTTTGTTGCTCATAATGGAAATTCTCCTTTTCAAAGGAGATTATAACATAGAAGAGGTTTTTGTTCTTTCCTTAAGATTAGCGATAGACAAAATAAATATTTCGAACAAAAACGGGAAAAGTGCGATTTTATCGCGAAAAATTGGCTCTTGAAGAACTTATTGCTCACCTCTATAATTTTGCATGCCGCTAAAGGCGGTACGTTCACGGATGTCCAGCCCATGGGTGTTTAGCTCAGCTGGGAGAGCACCTGTTTGACGTACAGGAGGTCACAGGTTCGATCCCTGTAGCACCCACCACGTGAACGAAGCACCGCGTTTGTAACGCGGTTTTCTTTTTCTTGCTTTGTAGTATGATTTTTCCATGACTTATCAGAAGACGAATCGCAAAGGAATCCTCTTATGCCTGTTAGATATCATCACCATGGGTATCTTCTTCGTTTTCTATATGAAGGAAGTCCGCGAGGAGATTGGAAGCTTTGGGAAGAAAAAAGGCATGCCGTATTGGGTTGCTTATCTCCTTGGACTAATCACTTTCCTTATCGTTCCCCTAGTTTGGTTCTCTAACCGCGCGGATGCCATAAGGGAAAAAGCGGAAGAGCTGAACCTCGATATAAAGAAAACCTCGTTCGACCATGCTTATTTATGGTCTTTCTTTGGAGCCTTTATCATCGTTGGTCCCTTCATTGCCACGAAGCGTTTCTTCGATACCCTCAATGCCGTTGAAAAAGCCCTTAATGAACCGGTAGAAGAATTGCCTTCTCCAGCGGAGGAAGAAAAACCAGAGGAAGAAGAAACGGATACCATCAAAGAAATAACCAATAAAGAGAAGGCTGGAGAAACCCCTTCTGTTCCAAAACCAGAACGCGACCCAAGAATCCCTAAGGTTAGTTTCGATCCGAAATACGCAGGGGTCGGGGCGAAGACTTGGACCGTGAAAGTCGATGGACGGGTTCATTTCTTTTACCGTCAATCAGAGGCAATTGCATTTGCACAACGTGTCGCCAGGGAACACGGGGTCAATGTCGTTGTCAAAGGGAAGAAGGACTAGAGGTAACTCCCTGTTGAAAGATTAAACCCTCGAAGGGTATAATCCACCCCGTCGAAAAACGACGATGCATCCTTAGTTCAATGGTAGAACGCTAGCTTCCCAAGCTGGACACACGGGTTCGATTCCCGCAGGGTGCTCCATTAGAACAATGCGCGGCTTGGCCGCGTTTTCTTTTATGGGTTTACCGTGTTAAACCATCTTTGAAAAACGAAAAGATGTCGGTAGAATATTACCAACAATAATAAAGGAGTTTGTATGACCAATTTTCAAATCTATAAGACTTATCGGATTGGTTATCGGTTTTGTTATCGGCATTATCTTGGCTATCTTGATTAGTGTTTTCATTTCGAATCGAATCAAAGCCGCCCAAATTGCCATGATGGTTAAGGGGATTACCGAAGGACAGCTACCAGAACGTTCTTTTTCCGAAGGCTTCAAGGAAATCAAAGGCCGTTTCGGCAAAATCACCGCTTTCTTCTTTGTTACCAACGCGATCAAAGGCATATTCCGTCAAATCGGCCAAGTCATTAACAAAATCGGCACCGCGATTGGCGGGAACGTCGGCAATGGAATAACTTCCGCGATTGATTCCGCCGTCCAAACGCTCCTTAGTTATCTCTGTGATTGCTGCTTGGCCTGGACTTTCTACCGCAAGGAACAAAATACCGCGATCGCCGCTTGCGAAGGCGCCGTTATTTTCTTCAAACACGGCAAAACCCTTGTTCGCAACGTCGGCCGTATCTTTGGTTTAGGTGCCGCTTCCTTCCTTCTTATCGGCGGGGCCTTCTTCGGAATTTCCTTCGCGATTTTCTACCAGTTCCCCGGCATCTTCCAAGGCCTTGCCAACGAGATTCTTGAAGTTGCCGCCCGCAACGGTGGGGAAGTTCCAAACTGGATCACCAACACAACGGTACTTACCGCGTTCATCACTGGAATCGGGGCCATCGTCCTTTGGAGTTTCGTCCACGATGTCTTTATTCGTCCGTTTATCCTTGTCGGAGTCATGAAAAATTTCATGGAGGCCGGCATGAAGGATACTCCAACCGAAAAAGACTTCGCCGAGCTCGATGCAAGATCCCCGCGTTTTGCCAAACTCCATAGAAGTATCTAAGGCTTAAACAAAACAATGAAATGCGCGTCTTCCGGGCGCGCATTTTTGTCTAGTCCAATAAACATGAATGTTTATGCTTAAATGATAATTTATAGTAGAATAACCATGCTTATGTCTTGGAGGGAAGGACGTGAGAAAATCTAAAATCGCGATTTCTTTTTTCGCCGGTCTTGGCCTTGCGGCTTTGACGATGGCCTTTCTTTCTGGTTTGAATCTAACAAAAAAATACGAAAAGGGCGAATACGTGCCTGCGGAAAATGCCTATTTTTCCCAACAAGTCAAAAATAAGGCGGGCTTTATTCAAGCTAAGCCATCCGTTGTTCCAACCGATAATAAATACAATACCCAAAAGACACGTTTTCTCGGTACGAGCTTAATCGGCGACATCGAAAACGTTTGGTCTTCATATACCGGAAAGGGAACGAAAATTGCCATTATCGACGATGGCTTTGATTACAATCATCCCGAATATAGAAGACAGAATGGTCAAAGCGCGATCCTCCCTAACAGCCGTTATTATTATCTAAACGGGTCATCGGTTTATTTTCAGGAATTCTCGGATAACCCATCTTGTATCGCGGAAAAATGGGGAAGCGATGGACACGGCGGATACGCATGGGCGACGCACGGAACCGCGACTTCAACAACAGCCGCTGCGCCAATGAATAATGGCGGCGGAGTCGGTATCGCTCCTGAGGCCGATATATTGGCCCTCAAAACCGATATGAAATTCGCCTCTTTGGAAAGTGCAATCGAGTATGCCGTTAGTCAAGGTGTTGATGTTATTAATATGTCCTTAGGGGCCTATGCCGATACTTTCGTCGATGGATGGGGTGATAGCCAAGAGGGCTATGAAGACCTTCCCTATTTTTTGGAAGATGTGTGTGAAGCTGCATATAACGCAGGGGTAATCGTCGTTGCCTCTGCCGGCAATGAATCTACTTGGCATAAATCTTATCCCGCCTGTAACTATAAGGTCATTGGCGTTGGAGCTACGGGAGATTGGGACAATAAAGGGAATTCGGATGTCCTTGCCGAATTCACCAATTATGTGAAATCAGACCAAACCGGTGAGGTGAATGTCGATATTTTGGCTCCGGGCTATTCCTATACCGCCCATCAATCGGGCACGCAATATTCCCCTACCCATGTTTATGACGATATCCAAGGAACCTCGTTCTCTTCCCCAATAATTGCTGGGGCCGCTTGCTTATGGAAACAAAAATATCCTAACGGCACCCCTGATCAATTCTTGCAAGAACTCCAATCTACCGCTGACGGAATCGGGTATTACGCCGATAAATATGTTCCTGTCAGCGGATGGTATGACGAGCTTGATGATGTAGGTCCTTCGGAAATCGAAAACGGTCGCCTCAATGTCGCTAATCTATTGGAAATTGATGAACCGTTCGTTTCGACCGTTCAAACCAATCTCAATATCTCTATAGGTGAGCAACGCCAAATCGATTTGGATACCTTTAACGGCGTTATTTCCTATAGCTCTTCCAATGGCTCCGTTGCAACGGTAAATAGTTCTGGCGTTGTAGAAGGAGTATCTGCCGGAAATGCAACGATCACAGTTACCGCTACCAAAAACAACAAAACAGCGACAACCACCGTTGCAGTTAGCGTCAGCAACGTTATTTCTTGTTCATCACTCTCTTTCGATCCCAAATCGATTACGATTGGCATAGGCGATACTTATGACGCGGAAGCGACCATAAACGTTTCTCCCGCTAATGCCTCGCGCCTTTTCCTTTTCGCTAGCGGAAATGAAAACGTTGCCACCGTCGATGAAGAAACGGGCTTAGTTAGAGGGGTAGGAGTAGGTTCGACTACGATTGAAGCCGTATCCGTTTATGGTGATGGCTATGACACCCTCACAGTAACGGTTGAGAACACGAATTTGCATACAGGGTCTATCTATTTTGGGAATGCGGATGGCAAAACCAACATCAACGGAGTAAGCATCAACGGAACCGATAGCCTATCAAATACATGGAGTATAACTACTGGAGGGACCTCCTCATTTACCCCTAATGCCGATTATTCTCAAATAGGTTCATCAAATAATCCGGCCTCCAACATCACTTTTTCGTTGACTCTTCCTTCTTCCGCGACATTTAGCGATGTCAGCGCCTCCTTCGGAGGGTTCAATAACACCGCCGGCAATATCGCTATCAAAGTCGGCTCAACCACCATCGGCAGTGGCTCGCTTTCCGCTTCCAGCGATGTTGTGGTCAATAGCACTTCCTCAGCGGAAGGAACGAATTTAAGCATTTTGGTCACAAATATCAGCAAAGGCGTTAAAGTCTATGGAATTA
Organism: uncultured Erysipelotrichaceae bacterium; assembly: GCA_900317165.1. Lineage (GTDB taxonomy): Bacteria > Bacillota_I > Bacilli_A > RFN20 > CAG-826 > Alloenteromonas. The sequence goes on along the minus strand of ONFU01000005.1, from coordinate 35,768 downwards.
CTTATTCCTATACTTCTAACGGAGTTGCGCCTTCTCCAACCGTTACCAGCGTTACGGTTAGCCCCTCGGTATTGAATCTCGATTTAAATGGGAACGCTTCGGGCAGCCTTTCCGCGACCGTAAACGGAACTAATTCGCCATCCCAAAGCGTTATTTGGTCTAGTGGGAACAATTCCATTGCAACCGTTTCCAATTCCGGCGTAGTTACCGCCTTAGCTACTGGAAGCACAACCATTACCGCTACCTCAACTGTCGATCCAAGCAAATCGGGTTCCTGCTCATTGACCGTTATCGATAGCACGCCTGCCCCAAAAACTCTTTCTTCGATATCGATTAGCGGATACACGACTGCGTTTATCGTCAATTCGCCTTTCTCTTTTGGTGGCACGGTCACCGCTAATTTCAGTGATGATTCACATGAGGATGTAACTAATTCCTGTACCTTCAGTGGTTATAACATGACGGTCGCGGGAAACTACACGGTCACGGTCAGCTATACATATGCCGCCACCACCAAAACAGCGACATATGACATAGTCGTATCTGCTTCAAGCATCAATCAATGCAACTCCACATTCTCCTATTCTAACGTTGGAACCACCTGGTCTTTGACCAATTATGATTCCCAAAATCAATTCCTTCTTTGCCCTAATGGTAACAATTCGACTTCCATCGCCTTGCTAAACGGAATATTTGAGGGCAAGGACATCATGTCCGATGTTGCCATCACCATCGATTGCGCGACTTATGGAAACGGAAATAATCCAAGCGAATCGACTTTCTCCGTCTATAGCGATTCCGCTTGCTCATCATCGGTTTCCTCCGCAATGAGTGGCACGCTTCCAACTAGCAGCACTTACAAGGAAGTCACATATACGGTTTCCCAAGCAAACGCTTTCGCTTCCTTCTCGGATGATTTAGCTATAAAAATCACGAAACCAGGGAAACAAATAAGGTTAAGGTCGATTACCGTTTCCTTTGAATATGCGGTTTCCGATCCAAAGATTATCGCTAGTCTCTCTGCTTCTTATAATGGCGGGAACGTATTTGTCGGCCGTAATTTAAACGAATCTGCCCTAACGGTCACCGCTTCATATACTAACAGCCAAAGGTATCAAGATGCCGTTTTGCCTAGCAGCGATTACACGTTGACCGGTTTCTCAAGCGCTTCCGCCGGGACTAAGACCGTCACGGTCACCTATATCGGTACGTTAGAAGTAGAGACTGACCCAATGGTAACAACATTTGATGTAACGGTCGTCGTCGATAGCGTTTCAAACGTCACCATCACCAACAACAAAACCTACCATCCAGGTGAGACCATCTCCAAATCCGACTTAACGGTTAACGTTACCCGTCTTAGCGGAGAAAGCGGGGTCGTCAATGACTTTACATTCGAAAGTGATGGATATCGCTTTACCTATGAAGACGCCTATAACGGCGGGGCTAACGCGACAAAGCACTTCACCATTTCCTACGAAGGAATTGAGTATGGCTTCGACGTTAAGGTGAATAGGGTGGCTTATTCCCCAATCAATAACCCATCTACGTCTTTATCCTCTTCGCAGTTCCATGCCTCCGATGTCTCTTCTAGCAGTAGCACCCCAAGCAATTCCAACGTCACGATTGGGGGGATCGCCTTTACCGTAACCACGAACGCCTATATCTATCAATCTTCCAGCACATACTTCCTTTCCTTTGGAAAAACTGCCGGTTCCATCTCCAATGCCAATCCGTTTGATTACGACTTGCTTTCGGTTGGTTTTAATATCAGAAGCGGAGCCAGGACTGATGGCGTTATCTCCATTAGCAAAAACGGAGAGGATTATGTCCCTTATTCTTTGGAAGAAACCGCGAAAGGTGGATACCGTTACTTCAAGATCGCTTATGAAGGGAGCAGTGATTCCTATAGCAATATCTCCTCCATCACCTTTACCTTAAGAGGCCAAGATAATGTCGTTAACGTCGCTAATTACATCATGTATGAAGATACGGAAAACCAATGCCTTACCAAACTCGATCTCGCTTTGGACAAACTCAATAACATGTCTTCCTCCGACAAGAATACTTTCTGGACTTCCGAAAACTATGTCATAAGCTCCGCTAGGGAAAGGATCTTAGCCTGGTCCGTCCATCAAGGAAAGGAACTTATCTTCGAAGATGGTCGTTTCCAATTCAATGGAGTACACATCGCTTCGGCTCCGATCATTTTCAGTGAAAACAATGACGCGGGTGCTATGGTTTTCATCTTGTTCGCAACGGCATTGCTCTCATTTGGAGGCTATGCTTTCTTTAGAAAGAAAAAAGAAGAATAAATAGCTTTCCAATTGCTTTTAAGACCAATGGGAAACCATGGTCTTTTCATATCGACAAAAAAGGACTTTGCATTTATTCTTTCTAAAAGAAAAACAAGGAAATCGCCCCCCCGGTTTTAGGAGAGACTTATGGAAGAAAAGAAAATTGTGATCGAGGCTAAAAACCTAGTGAAGACATATGGGGAAGGAGAAGCAAAAACCTTCGCTCTGAATGATGTTTCCATCAATGTCTATGAGCATGATTTCCTCGTAATCCTTGGAGGCTCAGGCTCAGGAAAGAGTACTTTCCTCAATATGATCGGGGCAATCGATAAAGTCGAAAGAGGCGAAATCCTCGTCAATGGGCGTGATATCACCAAGGTCAATGACAAGGAATTGACTTTATATCGACGCAACGAAATCGGATTCGTCTATCAGTTCTTCAATCTCATCAACGACGTAACCGTCTATCAAAACGTCATCTTGGCTCCGGGAAGTAGAAACAAGGAGAGGGCGGAACGCCTTCTTTCCCGCGTTGGCCTATTGGAGAAGAAAGATAAATTCCCCCGTCAGCTCTCCGGTGGTCAACAACAACGCGTTGCGATTGCCCGCGCTTTAAACAAGAACAGCAACATCCTCCTTTGCGATGAGCCGACAGGGGCTTTGGACGACGCAAGTGGAAAAGAAGTCCTCAAGCTTTTGGAAGAGATCCATAACGAAGGAAAAACCCTCGTTTTGGTTACCCATACACGCGAAATCGCTCAAATGGCGAACCGCATCATCACCATGAAAAGCGGCAAGGTTGTGAGCGAGGTCTATAACGATCATATCGTCAAAGCCGAAGAGGTCGAATGGTAATATGATCAGAATGCTCTTCAAATCGTTTTTCAAAAGGTTTCTAGGTCTTTTCGTTTCGATGACCTTCGTTTCCCTTTTGGCAATCGGACTTCTCGTAACATTTGGAAGTACCCTCATCAATTTGGATGAGCGATATACTTCCTACCTAAAGGAATATGGAAACGTTGATCTTCAAGTAGATACCTCCCTTGCTAGCAGAGAGGATTTGAACGGGGTCCTCCAAGCAGTCCCCGGAATCAAAAAGGCCGATGTCCGTTTTTCCCTTGATACCTATTTGAAAAAGAGCACATCCCCAACCGAAAAGACTTTGACCGCGCGTATTTTTTCCTATAACGAACCTGAAAACGACATCTTCAAAAGGTATGTCCTTTCCTCCACTGAGCCTAATTACGAAAAAATGCCAGACGGCAGCTTCAAATATATGAACGCCGGCATAACCAGGAAGTTTGCCAAGAACAATTCCATCACTTTAGGACAAACCCTCGTCATTGGATATCAGGATGTTTACGTCGATGTCTATATCAACGAAATAGTCGAAACCGCGGAGGGCATTTACCCAAGAGCCAACGAATATATTTGGAGCGATAACCAAGGCTTCGGCTACCTATATGTCGATGAGAAGGAATTCGGGAAGGGCATAACCAACCTTTCCAATAAAATCATCGCCCGAATTGAAAGCGAGACCACCGAAGAGGCCAAGGATACTATTAGGAAGATTTTCGTTGGTCTTATCGAGCTTATGGGCCTTCCAAATTTCCTTGATCCTTCCATTGATTCAAACTATGTTTCCGCTTTTGGAAATCAAATAATCATCCAAAACAAAGAAGGTTATACTCAAGATGAGGCGAAAACCGCGGTTGAGGAATATCTGGCGTCCGAGGTCATTTCCGTCAGAAAGTCGTTAACTGGGGAGACCCTTCCCTATAAGGTTTATATGGCTAACGCCCAAAGGCAGTTGACGGTCGGGGCTATTTTTCTTCCCGTTTTCTTCTATAGCGTCACGATGATCATCATCGGCTTATTCATGAATCAGATCATCAAAAACATGACAAGCGATATGGGGATTATGATGTCCATAGGCGTAGGGAAATGGGACATCATATCCCTTTTCCTCCTCTTCGCCTTTGTCATTTCGATGACCGCGGGGTTGATCGGCTCATTCGTTGGCTATGGACTAAATATATTCATGACTTCGATTATGACCGAGACCTATTCGATTCCAACTTTGGTCAGTTCGATTAACCCTCTTGTCCTCGCCGGGGCGATAGTTGGCTTAACGATCTTCGCGGAACTTGCGACGTTCCTCTCTTGCCTAGCGATTTTCAAAATCACCCCGAAAGATGCGGTTATCTCCAATGAATCAAAGAGGAAGAAAAATCCAAAATGGGTGGAGCGTCTTATCGATAAATCCCCGATGAGTGTAAAACTCGGGCTCAATTCGATTTTCCAAAACCCCAAGAGGTTCTTCGTTTCCTCATTCTCTATCTTTGCTTCCTTTGTCCTTATCATGCTTTGCTGCAACTTCTATGTTTCCAAGGAAACGATGATTTCCCAATCGGTTGACCAACGCCTCAATTATGATTGCCAGGTCTACATGCAGGAAGTCAGCGATCAAGCCCTCATCGATGAAATCAAAGCCCTTCCTTCGGTCGATAAATTCGAGGATTGCTATTACACATACCTCAAAGCGGAAAAAGGGGATAGATCCGTCTACATTGAGACCCTTGGAATCAACGAGGCGAGCAATTCTGGCTTGATTGCAATTCCCGATATCAATGGCACGGGTAGCCTAAGTGTTCCTGCGGAAGGCATTATTCTCCCTAAATCCGATGCAATCGTTCTTGGGGTTAATGTCGGCGACATAATCACCGTCGGTGGTCTACAGGTGAAGGTCGCTAACATCTCCTACCAATATTTCCATCCGATATCCTATCTAAGCAAGACCCAGATGGAGGCGATAGGAAAAGCTTCGGAATTATCCAAATACGTTTCTAGCTTCATCGCCAATTTGAACGACAAAGAAGCATTCGAAGACTATTTCACCTCCAACAGTATCCAATGCTTAAAGGTCTATACCAGCAATCTTTCCAAAGACCTTCATGGCATCTTCGACGCCATCAACGTCATGATATTTATCATGATAGGCTTCGCTTTCGGAATAGGCTTCATCATTTTGGCGATCATGTCGCAGAATTCTTTGATGGAACAGCAAAGGAGCGTATCCGTGCTACGATTAATCGGCTTTACGGTCGGTGACATATCTACCGTTTGGTCACTTCAAAGCATCTTACAAATGATAGCCTCCTCTATAGTTGCTATCCCGGCGGGAATTGGGGCCTCCATTTTGTTATTTAGCTTAGCAAGTGGCAAAAACCAGATTTATCCATTTATCTTCTCTTGGCCTGTCCTTGGGATTTCCTTTGCCTTCATTCTCCTCTCGGTTTTGCTTTGCCACGTCTATTCGATGATCTCCATCCGCAAATGGAACCTCGCGGATAACACCAGAAGTAGGGAATAACGACCCCCGTTTTGGAATATATTCGGAAACGTTATCCATTTTCAACCTGTTTGATAGCATGATAGTCGACCCTTTAAAAGCAAATTGAATGTTGTTAACAAATCGCAAAAATTCCATTATTTAAACGAACAGGAGCAAAACCCATGAACAAAAAATCCCATTTTCTATTGCTATCATCTTTGGCTTTGATGGCTCTTTCTAGTTGCGGAGGAGGCCAAGCGCCAGGGAGTTCCAGCGAATCGAGCGTCGAATCAGACCCAGACGACGGCAAAACCGTATCGGTCTTCGTCCTTTCCGGCCAATCCAATATGGAAGGCTCGACCTTCTACGATAATGGACACGATTACCTTCGCGCCGCTGGAGAGGCTTTGGAAGTCGATGTCGAACCCGCCTTTGAAGGAATAGAAGGGGTCCAAACAAGTTTCTATGGCTATTATCCATATCAAGGTTGGGGTCAGGATGCCTGGAAGAACATCACCCCGCATTGCTCCAATACGGAAAGCCCGCTCGATGGCAAATTCGAGGCCACCAAAGTTGGCATGGGCAACCGCGATGACCTCATGGGCCCGGAAGTTGGTTTATCCCTTGGCTTGAAGGATCATCGCAAGAATAGCCGTCCGATTTTCTTCATCAAATGCGCTTTCTCCGGTTCGGGATTCACCTCCCAAAACCCCACTTGGAAAACCCATGAGCAAGGAACGGATGATCAACTTTTTGATCGTCTTCTCCTCTATACCCATAATAACCTTGGTTTAATCGAAGGCATGGGTTACAAACCGGTCATAAAAGGTTTCCTTTGGCATCAAGGCGAATCAGATGCGAACAACGATTCGGCCGCGACGGGGTATTTGGATAACCTCCGCCATCTCGTCGGCGAATTCCGCGAAGAATTCAAGGATTACGCGGTGGAAGGCAATGGGGACAACATCAATTTCGTCGACGCCCTCATCTATGATGGCACCAGATTGACCTATGGCTCCGTCGATAAACTCAACGATTCCAAACTCGCCTTCGCCGAAGAAGGCGACCACAATTTCTGCATCAATACCTCAATGAAACGCGAAGGCGGGTTGCAACTCCAAATTGGCGGAGGATCCCAAAACTCCGATGTCGAAGGATGCTTCAACATCTACCATTACATAACCAAGGACATGCTGAGGCTTGGACTAGCCTATGCGGATGTCGTCCTTGAAAACGGGATGCTCGACTAAGCTTAAGTAGAAGCGGACTAAGCGAAAACTTGGTCCGTTTTTCTTTTCTTGAATCATTTGAAGGTGGAAACTTTTCCCAAAATAGTTTATTCCCTCATAAATGAGATTTTTCCCTACCTATATAAATACATATTCTTATCGCAAGAAAATCATATTAAAAGAAGGCGTTTGAAAAGGTAAAATATGGACATAACCGCAAAAAGCATATTTTCATGTGTTTTGCCCTTATATAGCGCGTAGCGCAAGAAAGGATAAAAGTATGGTAAAGCCAAAACTATGGTTGGGTCTATCAGCCGTCGGTGTTTTACTGACCAGCATGATCCTTGCTGGACAAAGACTTTCTAATGAATACGAAGGTTTGATCAACGACGTCCTAGGCCTTTCCACGCAGAAGATTTCCCGTATTGATTCCGATGAAGTCGAAGGCTCGGCCTATGTCGATGAGGATGGTTCCTTAAGCGACAGGGGTTGGAGAGCGATGATCAAGGATTCCTACAAATTCTGCGAAGAATGCGTCGAGCAGGGTTCCGTTTTGTTCAAGAACGCTGTCAAAGACGGAAAACCAACCCTCCCGCTAGCGGAAAACGAGAGAAACATCTCCTTGCTTGGACAAGGCAGTAAGAACTTGTTCATGCGTTCCGGTGCCGGCGGAGCTGCCCCGAACACCAACTTGGTCGTTAAACTAGACAGAGCCTTCGAAGACAACGGCTTCTCGATCAACAGGACTGTCTTTGACCGCTATTCCACGCTCAGCCAATCCCAGATGACGAACCCGGGAACCAACGTTGAACATTCATTCAACAATTTCTATACGGATGAGATGAAGGAATCCTTCTCCCAATATGGCGATGCCGCCATCATTACCTTCGTCCGTATCGGTACCGAGAATACCGACCCATCCAATGGACAACTCAACCTTAAAGACGATGAGAAGAACCTCCTTAGGATGGTCAAGGAATATAAGGATAATGGAACCTTTAAAAAGGTTATCGTCATTATCAACTCCCCGTTAGCGATGTCCACCGACTGGGTCGATAACGAGGAATTCGGCATCGACGCCTGCGTCTATATGGGCGTCCCAGGATATTATGGTGCCGGCGGAATCGTCCACGTTTTGATGGGCAAAGACGCCGATGGCAAAGTCGTCAATCCTTCTGGCCACGCCCCAGATTCCTTCGCTTCCATCGCTAGTTCCTCGCCAGCATATCAAAACTTCGGCAATAACCAACTCGCCGTCTATGCCGAAAACGTCTATGTCGGCTACAAATATTATGAAACCAGGTATGCCGATGGCGTCCTTGGACAAGGCAACGCCCTTGGCGCAGCCGGCGTCTCCAATAGCCAAGGCAATTGGAACTATGCCGATGAAATGGGTTACCCATTCGGATTCGGCCTTTCCTATACCAACTTCGACATGAAGCTTCTTGACGTTAGGCATAACGCCGAGAAAGACACGATCGACGCGGTTGTCGACGTCACCAACTCCGGTGATATCGATGGCAGGGCCTCCGTCCAACTTTACGTCAACGCCCCATACACCGATTTCGATAAGAACAACGGCTTAGGCAAATCCGCCATCGCCCTTATGGCTTATGAGAAAGTACCAGTCAAAGCCAAGCAGACCCAAAGGGTCACCCTTTCCTTCGATAGGTATTTCCTCACCACCTACGACTATGTGGTCAACAAGACCTACATTCTCGAAGGCGGGAAGTATTACTTCGGTATCGGCAATGGCGCTCACGAAGCATTGAACAACATCCTTTCTGTCTCCAACCCAGGCAAGGCCCTCGTTGACCACCTCGGCCAAGAATACCATGGCGTTTCCGACTGCGTGAAATCACTTGATATCTCCGAAGACCGCCTCACCTACAAGAAATCCCATTACAATCCGGAAATCGAAGTCACCAACCAATTCGATGACGCCGATTACAACTGGATGGCCGAAAAGAACGGCAGGGACAAGATCAAATATCTTGATAGACAAGACTGGGAAGGCACCTACCCAACCAGGATCTCCGTCAACCCCGCTACCAACGCCGATAGCAACATGGCCACCAAGTATCAACGCCCAACCGGCGATGATGCCCCGAAATATAAAGATGATAACGGCAAAGAAATCTATTCCAACATCGCCTATCATGACGATGAGGGAAAAGAGGTTCTCATCACCTTCAACGATATGACCAAAGTCCCGTTAGAGGGTGAGATCAAAGAAGGTAAATTCGCTGGAAAGCAAGGCGCAGATATCTGGGATGCCTTCATCAAGCAGATGAGCCTTGATGACTTGGTCATCTCCGTCTCCGACAACCGCGGTATCCTCGACGTCAAGAAGGTCCAAAAGAAAGGTAACTCCGTTGCCGAAGGACCAGAAGGACTTCTCTCCAAATACCAATATGGTGACAAGAGATGGGCCACCGGTTTCCCAACCGGTCCGACATACACCGGAACCTTCGACCATGAAATGCAAAGGAAATTCGGTGGATTCTATGGTGAAGACGCCCTCTTCTGCGGCGTTGCCTCCGTTAACGCCCCAGGCGCCAACATCAACCGTACCCCATATGGTTCACGTGCCTCCGAATATATGTCCGAAGATGGCATTATGAACTACTATGTCGCCTCCAACATCGTCGGTGAAGCGAGGAGAAAAGGTTTGATCATGAACATCAAACACTGCTTCTTGAACAACCAGGAATCCGGCCGTCAAAGGATCCATACCTATTGCAACGAGCAGGCTATCAGGGAAATCTACCTCAAGCCATTCGAAGGCGCCCTCACCAGAGGTCACGGCCTTGGCATCATGACTTCCTATAACCGTATCGGCGCGACCTACGCGGCCACCCATGAACCTCTTATGATGAACGTCATGAGGAAGGAATGGAACTACAAGGGCTTCATCATCGATGACGCGCTTACCGGCTCCAACACCGATCAATACAGCAACGGTCCAGCGATGCTTTATTGCGGAACCGACCTCTTCTGCCTTGACGGTAACCGCGGCAGGGATTTAAGAAGCTACATCGATAGCAACAACGATGGCACGCTCCTAAAGTGCTTGCAAAGAGCGAATAAATACATCATGTATTCGATCAGCAGGTCTTGGATGGGTGGCGTCAAAGTCTCCGAGGAAGAGCTCGAAGAATCCAGCAACCCATGGTGGAAGCAAACCGTTTCTGGGGCTGTCATCGGAGTGAGCGTCGTCACCGGCGGACTCGTCATCACCTATGTCGTCATGGAAATCCTTTCCAAACTCAAGAAAAAACCTGAGGCCCAAGGCCAATAAGGAGGTAACAGACAATGGAAAAGATTAAAGAGTTCTTCAAGAACAAAACAGTCGGTTACTACATCGCAATCGCCGACGCCGTCTTGGCCCTCGTCTTAGCGATCATCTATTTCGCCACTTACAAAACCGCGATGGCTAACAACGCCGCCGCGAACATTCCTGAGACCATCGGCATCTTCCTCCTCGCGGGATTCGTCGTCGAATGCGTCCTCCTCGTCTTACCGCAATATAGGTTTATCCACGTTATAGCCTTGGTCATGTATGGCCTTGCCCTATATAAGGAAATCCTCCTCATCCCCGCCCTTATCGCCGACTGGGCCAACAACGTCTTCTACCAAGGTGGTAACCTCGGTACCAACGTCTTCTACCTAGTCACCCTTCTCCTTATCGCTATCTCCGCGATCGTCGCCGTCTTCTTCGGATTCTACAAGAAAGAAGAAGAGGCTGATGAGGATATGGCCGTTAAGAAGGGACAAACCCTTAAGGTCGTTAAAATCGCCGCGGGTACCGCGCTTGTCGTCGCGGCCGTCCTCTCCAGCTCTCTAGTTGCCATCAACATGAGAAACGCCGCCAACGCGGCCGCTCCAGTTGATCAAGAGCCAGTAGAACCACCGGTCCATGTCGAACCATTCGATCCAATCACCGATGATGTCAGGGCCAAAGCCGACGCTTACGCCTATGACTTCAAACCGGAAGAAAAGATCATCAAGGAGCAGGAATCCTACACCTATGGCACCGCCGAGCTCAACGCTCTTGGCACCGGCGATACCAGGGCCGACCACAACTTGGTCTACGTCTTCGAAGGTTCCTATGCCGAAGGTTATCAAGGCGACTATTCCGAAACCTATGGTTACCTCTACCTTTGGGATGACGGTCTCTTCGGTGGAAAGATCAGGGATACCAACGTCAAAGGCTATTGGTTCAACTCCTCGTTGACCGATGGTAAAGACGAACAAGGCAACGATATCAAAGACTGCCTCAAGATGGTCTCCAACGTCAGCAAATACGAATCCATCATCACCGAACCAGCGACCGGCTTCTATGAATGCCATGCCTACGTCTACCTCAACATGGGTTGGGGTACCCGTTCCATGATCCTTAATGGATATGTCTATTATCCAGTCGTCGACCTCGCCATCGATACCGCCGATACCGGCACCGAATTCAAAGTCGGCAAGACCTTCGATAGAAGTTCCTGGACCGCTAACCGCATCCTCAAGAACCTCAACTATTCCGCCGTCTTCAAAGCCTCTGAAGTCAGATGGACCGATCCAGCGGGAATGCTTGATGGTGGCAAGTTCGCCGCTGCCGGCAGCTACGACATCACCGCGACTTGGAATGGCCTAACCGCCACCAAGACCATCACGGTCACCGAATAAAGAACTTATTCAAAAAAACGTGGGAGCTCTTAACTTCCACGTTTTTATTTGTCTTAACGTTTTATCGAGGCGGCAAGAGATTGAAGTCTCTTATCTAGATCTCCGCTAGCAACGATATTTAACGAATCCTCGTAGGAGATGTAATGACATAGCTTCCCGGACTTTTTCGCTTGGTACATAGCTAAGTCCAATAGTTTCAGCTTATCGTCCAAAGATAACTCGTTTTTATCGTTGCTTCCGTGGATTTCCAATAAGCCGTAAGACGCCGAAACGCTTAAGCCTTCATATTGTTTTAAGGAGACTTTGGGGATGCTATGGAGATAGGCTTCCATGGACTTTATGAGACCCATCGCGTATTTAAGGTCGTTTTTAAGGACGTAGATCAGGAATTCATCCCCTGAACGGCGATAGAAGATCTCATCTTGGGAAGAAATCGAAATCATGAATGAAGAAACAAGGAGAAGGACATCATCTCCCACGCTATGCCCGTATGTATCGTTGATCTCTTTGAACTTATTCAAATCAAACAAGCATATGAACCCCGGCGTTTTATCCGCTTCAAGATGGGTTTTGAAAGTATTGAAATTGAATAAACCCGTAAGCCTATCTTTGAACTTGTCCGCGACGTAAGTGTCCAAATCGATATACCCATCTTTATGGAGCAAGAAAAGCAAAATAGATAACCCGTGTCCGTTCTTTTTGATTTTCATTAGGAAATTATGGGAGTCTTCGCCATATCTTAACGGCAAAAGAATAGAAGTGGTTTTCCCGTTTTCGAAACAGGTTTGCAAACTTTCTTTGATCTCGTTTTTATATGTTAGAAAACCAACGCCTTCACAAACTTCGCTATTGGGGTCGATATTTTTGAGGATATCTCCGAAAGTCTCAAAATTTGGCATTCCCGCGATGGAAAAGTCGGAAAAAAGGTATTCCAGATGGCTTTTCATCGCGTCGACGCCGAAAGGCATATCAAGGAGAATCAAGGAACGGAATGAGGATAGGACATCTAAACGTTCATCATTCATACAAATCCATTTTATCACAAAGATAAAAGAGATATATGATGGCTTTTCAATGGGCAATTTATAAAATTTATGTCTAAAAAAGGGCCAATCCTGTAATTTTAGAGGCAAAGGAAGCTTCTTTCATATAGAATATGAGTGAACTTAGGCGAATGATTTCGCTCGCCATAAATTAAGGAGAACATACCATGAAGCTACGTCACAAGATCATCCGCGCGGTCGTTTCCATCATTCCTGGGCTTTCCCAGACTTCGGTCCCCGCTCTTGACGATGGAAAAACCACCCCAGAGGAATTCAAAAAGCTTTGCCGCGAGGCCGCTACCGAATCCCTCGTTTTGCTCAAAAACGATGACATGCTCCCACTAAATAAAGATACGAGGATCTCCATCTTCGGAAGATGCCAAATCAATTATTTCTTCTGCGGATATGGCTCTGGCGGAGACGTCAAAGCCCCATATAAGACCAATTTGCTTCAAGGTTTCTTTGAAGCTGGGGCGAAAGTAAATGAGGAACTAGCGAGCTGGTATCAAGAAAAATGCGCGGCGGATGTCCCGTATGACGGATTCTGGGGCGCTTGGCCCTATCATTACGATGAATTCAAACTCGAAGATGAATTCGTTAAAAAACAGGCCGCCAAATCCGATGCCGCGATCGTTGTCATCGGCAGAAGCTCCGGCGAAGACCGCGACACCAAATTAGTCGATGGCTCCTGGTTCTTAACCAAAGACGAAAAGCGTCTTCTCGAACAGGTTACGCGCGAATTCAAGAAAGTCCTAGTCGTCGTCAATTCCGGCGGATTCATCGATTTCAAATGGCTTGATAATTACAACATCTCCGCGTTGTTATTTGCTTGGCAAGGCGGTCAAGAGTCTGGTGGATCGATCGCGGATGTCGTTTTGGGCATCTCCTATCCTTCCGGCAAACTCGCCGATACGATTGCTAGGGAATATGATGATCAACCTTCCAAAGACGAATTCGGACTAAAGAAAACCCATTACGTTGAAGACATCTTCGTTGGGTATCGTTATTTCGAGACCTTTGCCAAAGAAAGAGTCCGTTTCCCCTTCGGATATGGCAAAACGTATACCAAATTTGATATCGATGCGAAGGGAAGAGGCAAGGTTGAAGGCGATGAGGTTATCTTGAATCTCAACGTCAAGAACATTGGTGAATTCCGCGGCAAAGAAGTAGTCCAAGTCTATTATGGCGGACCTAAAGGAAAACTCTCCAGGGCCGATAAGAACCTCGTCCGTTTCTATAAGACCAAAGAGCTGCAGCCGGAGGAAAACGAGGAATTCGAGATCCGTTTCAATATCAAGGACCTCGCTTCCTTTGATGACACTGGTGTTACGGAACATAACATGTGTTGGGTTGTCGAGCCTGGTGATTACCCAATTTACGTTGGCTCAGATGTCCGTCATGCCGAAAAGGTGATGGATGTCCATGTCAATGAACTCCGCGTCATCGAAGAACTCGAAGAAGCGGTTGGCGTTAAGGAATCCTTCAAGCGTATGGCTAACCGCAAAGGCGCGTTAACCTTTGAGGACGTTCCTGTTTCCAAGGTTTCGGTCAAAGACCGTATCGCCACCCAAATCCCTGCGGATATCCCGCAAACTGGCGATAAAGGTCTCAAATTAAAAGACGTCAAAGAAGGCAAATGCACGATGGAGGAATTCATCGCTCAACTTGATGATGTCGAGCTTGAGAACCTTTCCCGCGGCAATCAAGGCGCGATGTTCTGCACCATTGGTATTCCAGGAAACGCCGGCGTCTTCGGTGGCATCACCGCGGATCTCCGTTATTATGGCATCCCAACGATGAACTGCAACGATGGCCAATCCGGAAACCGTTTCCAGCACCACACCACCCTTCTTCCAATCGGAGCCGCGCTTGGATGCACTTGGAACCCAACGCTTGTCAAAGCCCTTTGCGATGAAGTTGGCAAAGAGCAACAGGCCGGTGACTCTCAGGTTATGTTAGCCCCAGCCATCAACCTCCACCGCAACCCATTATGCGGACGCAACTACGAATATTTCTCCGAAGATCCATATCTAACCGCCTTATTCGCGATTTCCTATATCAAGGGCATCCAGGATAATGGAGGTTCCGCGACCATCAAACACTTCGCTTGCAATAACCAAGAGAAGCACCGCTGGTCCGGCGATTCCATCGTCTCCCAGAAGGCCTTACGCGAAATCTACCTTCGCGCCTTCGAAATCGCCATCAAAGAAGCAAAACCACATTGGGTTATGACCTCCTATAACAGGGTTAACGGCATTCTCAACGCCTATTCCTTCGATTTGATTGACACCATCCTCCGCCGTCAATGGGGCTTCAAGGGCCTTACGATGACCGACTGGTGGGTTTGGAAGGAAAAGTGCCCAGATTATAAGCACATCAAAGATCATGGTTGGAGAATCCGCGCTGGTAATAACCTCTTCATGCCAGGTTCTGACCGTTTGAAGAGATTGCAGCCCTCAATCTTCCAATGCCTCCACAAAGAAGACGGCCTCACCTTAGGTGAGCTTCAACGTGCGGATATGGGAATTCTACAATTTATCATTGACCATTTCCCCGAACGCATGGACAATATATCGATTGCGATGGAGGACAAATATGACAAGTCCCCACGCAACAAAATGCCAGAATAAAAAAGATGAAACTACTATCCGTTGCCATTCCTTGTTATAACTCCGCTGCCTACATGCGCAAATGCATTGATTTTATGCTTGAGTGCGGCGAGGAGATGGAGATTATCATCGTTAACGACGGATCGAAGGATAGCACCCTCGAAATCGCCCGCGAATACGAGGCGGAATTCCCGACTATCGTTAAGGTCATCGATAAGGAAAACGGAGGACATGGGTCTGCCGTTAACGCTGGATTAGCCGTTGCAACAGGCGTTTATTTCCGTGTCTGTGATTCGGATGATTATCTTCAAGTCGATGCCCTTAAGAAGATGCTTAAACACATGAGGGAATCCTTAGAGGCGGGAAATGAACCGGATGTTTATTTCACCAATTACGTTTACGACCATCAATTCGATAACACCATCCATGTGAACTCCCTGGCTAAGCAAATGCCGCCGAACCGTCTTTTCGCTTGGAATGAGATGAAGCATTGGGGCGTTTCCGATTACATGCTCATGCATTCGATGACCTTCAAAACGGAAAGAATCAGGGCCTCGAAAATGCATCTTCCAGAACATTGTTTCTACGTGGATGAGATCTATTGCTATCAACCTTTGCCCTTCGTTGAGAAGCTTTGCTATCTTGACCTCGATTTGTATTGGTATTTTATTGGACGTCCAGATCAATCGGTTACGGTTGAGAACATGAAGAAGCGTTACATGATGCAACTTACCGTCATCACGGAGATGTTCCGTCCTTACACCTATGAAGACCTTAAAAAACTTCCTAAGAAATTAAGGAAATACATGATCCATGTCTTAAGAATCATGACAACCGTCGCGATGGCTTATGTCTATATGGATAAGGGAAAGGAACGCGTGGAGAATTACCGCGCTTTCCGCAAAAACGTCAAGGCGATGAACCCTTCCCTTTACAAGAAGATATTCCATCACGCCTACATGCCTTTCCTTCGCTCGATTCCACCCTGGTTATCCGTAAGGATTTATCCTTTGGGGTACCAATTCTTTAAACGCAAATTAAAACTAGGATAAGAAAATGGAACCAAAATATGATTTTTTGATTGTCGGCGCCGGGCTTTCGGGCGCCACGATGGCCCGTTTATTAACCGATAGGGGACATCGTTGCCTCGTTATCGAAAAACGCAATGAGGTCGGTGGGAATATCCATACCGACATCATCGACGATATCCCAGTCCATACCTATGGACCGCATATCTTCCACACCCATTCCAAAGAGGCTTGGGATTTCTTCTGCAAATATACCGAGGTCACCCCGTTTGTTAATAGGGTCAAGGCCAATTACAAAGGCAAGATTATTTCCATGCCTTTCAATATGGCGACCTTCGAAGCCCTATTCGGCGTCAAAACCCCGGAAGAAGCGAAGAAGGTAATTGAAGAAGAAGTCAAAAAGGAAGGGATTACCGAGCCTAAGAACCTTGAGGAGCAAGCTTTGTCCTTGGTTGGAAGGACGATCTACGAAACCCTCGTCAAAGGTTATACCGAAAAACAATGGGGACGAGACGCCAAAGAACTTCCCGCCTTCATCATCAAAAGGCTTCCGCTACGTTTTGAATATAACGACAACTATTTCAACGACGCTTATCAGGGTCAACCAAAATACGGTTACACCCCGTTCGTCGAGAACCTCCTTAAAGGTGTTGAAGTCCGTTTAGGCGTCGATTTCCTTGAAAAGAAAGAGGAATATGAATCCCTTGCGAAGAACGTGATCTTCACCGGGCGTCTTGATGAATATTTCGGATTCTCCCTTGGTCATCTCGAATGGCGTTCGCTCCGCTTCGAAACCGTTAAGAAAGACGTTGATTCCTTCCAAGAGACCGCGGTCATCAATTATACGGAACGTGAAGTTCCTTATACCCGTATCACCGAGCATAAGAAATTCCATGTCGCTTCCCCAAACCACACCTCCACAATCGTCACTTACGAATATCCAGATGCCTTTGAGGAAGGAAAGATCCCTTATTACGTAATCGCGGATGATCGTAACCTTGAGCTAGCGAGAAAATATAAGGAACTTGCCAAAGAAAAACCAAACGTCCACTTCCTTGGGCGCCTTGCCAACTACCAATATTTTGATATGGACGACGCCATTCTTTCGGCTTTTGATTTAGCGGAAAGAATAGGATAAAAATTATCAACCTGTTTTATAAAATCTTCGCAAATATCCAATAATATTTCGTTTTTGCAAGGAAAAAACAGGTTTTTTTGAACGAAAAATTAACCCCTTTTCTCAATTGTCTTTGCACGCGCGTTAGGATTAAAATAAAGTGCTTCGGCGAAAGGGGCATTTTCGAATGGCTATATTTGCATTATCTGGACCCATTTCGGATATGGGCAATTACATCAATGTTGTATCGCTGATCTTGGCGATCTTGGTTTTGGGGACTGGAGACTTCTTTCTCTTCATTCTTTTCCGTCGCAACTTCCCACGTATCTTCATAGTAGCGACTGAAGTCCTAGGCCTTGTCTGCTGGCTCATGGGCTTTAACCTCCCGGCCTTCATCTGCCTTATGATGCTTCTAACCGGGACCATTTGCTTCTATGTCGCTAACGCGGCCGAAAGCAAAAACCTAACCGCCAATAACCTCAAAGGCAAGAATATCGATATCCCATTATTCAAACGCAGAAAGCATAAAGGCGAAGCTCTTTTCAACCGTGAGGAGATGTATGGCAAAATCCAAACCGCCGTCATCACCATGTCCAAGCAGAAAATCGGCGCCATCATTACCTTTGAGAAGAAAGATAACCTTGATGACGTCATGAAATCTGGAACGATTATCAACGCCCCTGTTTCCGCCGAGCTCCTCCAAACCATTTTCTATGAAGGGACCCGCCTCCATGATGGCGCGGTTATCATTCGTAACGATATGATCGTCGCCGCTAGCGTTTATTTCACCCCGACCACCCGTCCATTGACCGGTAAATTCGGCTCACGTCATAGAGCCGCCATCGGCATTAGTGAAATCTGCGATGCCGTTACCGTCGTCGTTTCCGAAGAAACCGGTCGTATATCGATCGCCCATAAAGGAGAACTCACCACAGTTACTCCCGATAACTTCCTTTCGACTTTCGAAGAAGCCATGGCCTTCCAGTCCGAACCGAAGAAAGATGATGAAATCTAATTCCATTAGTCAATAAAGCAAAAAGGAGAATTATTATGGCTACACCCCACATCAACGCTAAAGACGGCGCATTCGCCAAAGTCGTTTTAATGCCAGGAGATCCACTTCGTGCGAAATGGATTGCTAGCACTTTCCTTCATGACGTCGAAGAGGTTACCAATCTTCGCGGAATGCTTGGATTCACCGGTTATACCAAGAATAACGTCCGCATTTCCGTCATGGCTTCCGGCATGGGGCAACCATCGATCGGCATTTATTCTTATGAGCTTTTCACCCAATATGGAGTTGAAGCGATTATCAGGGTTGGAACCGCGGGTTCCTATCAAAAAGACGTCCACGTCGGTGATGTCGTCATCGCTAACGGCTCCTGCACCGATTCTAGCTGGATGCTGCAATTCGAACTCAATGGTGGCGTTTATTCCGCCGTCTCGACCTTCTCTTTGCTTGAAAAAGAAGTAGCGGCCGCGAAGAACCAAGGAAAGAAAGTCCATATCGGCAACGTCTTATCCTCCGATATGTTCTATAACGCCGACGGCTTACGCTGGAAGAAATGGGAAGCCCTTGGCGTCCTTTGCGTTGAAATGGAATCCTTCGCCCTTTTCTGCAACGCTGCGCGCACTCATAAGAAAGCAGGTTGTGTCCTCACCATTTCCGACTCCTTCCATAATGAGCCTCAGCTTACCCCAGAAGAAAGGCAAACCAACCTCATCAACATGATTGAGATAGCAATCGAGGCCGCCGAAAAGGAGACCAATGCCCTATAATACAAGACTGACAATTTTTCTCGTTGTCGCTATTTTTAGCGTATGCGTGTTATTGTTTTTCGTATTTTACGGCCCAATAAAAAGGTTCCTTTACAAGCATTTTACGGTCAGGATGTATTACCGCAATGTCAGAAGGGTCACCCTCGATAATGACTTCTACCTAATTAACGATTTCATGAATCGCACCGCAGATAGGGAGCAATTCACCATCGACCATATTATGGTGGGTGAGAAATTCATCTACGTCATCCGCGATCGTTATTATCCGGGCGCGTTATCCGCGACGGAAGATGATCCTAAATGGATTTTCTATAAAGGGAAGAAGACGAGGATGATTCCAAATCCCTTGCTTATGAACCATCTTAGGATGGAAAGACTTTCCCTTCTTACGAACCTCGATTTGAAATTGTTTGTTTCGATCGTCCTCATCAACAACGATTGCCTCATGACTCCGATGCAAAATACCAAATGCGACTCCTTCCTTGTTTCCTTGAAGAAATTCCCAGAACTCATCAAGACTCTAGAGAACCAAAAAGACGTCCCTCCATTAAACGAGGAGTCGGTCGCCGTCGCGGTCAAGGATTTCGCCCATTTAAATCTAAATAGCAAGAATAAGTAAGAAAAAATCCTCCAATCGGAGGATGCTTCAGTCAATCTGGAGCAGGCGACGGGAATCGGACCCGCGTATCTACCTTGGCAAGGTAGTGTTCTACCATTGAACTACGCCTGCATGTGCTTCCCTTGGGAAAGCCTGCATATTATAGACACGAGAATATTTGCGTTTCAAGTAGAAGTTTACTTCATACGCGCATATAATCTTCTCGCCTCAAGGAGGTAACCCATATGGCTACTAATGAAGAACTAGCGGAATTGCTGTTTCCGGACGTAAAAGACAGCATCGAAGATCTTGAGAAACGCTATCCAGCGCGCAACCTTCCAGAAGGAGCTCAAGTAACTCGTTTTGCCCCATCGCCAACAGGTTTTTTGCATACCGGTTCGCTTTTCACTTCAATGATTTCCTATACAGTTGCCAAGACGACCAGGGGTGTTTATTTCTTCCGTCTTGAAGATACCGACACCAAACGCACCATCGAAGGAAGCGGCGATCTTCTTATCGAACAACTCCATGAATTCGGAATCGATGCCGATGAAGGATATTTCAAAGAAGGCGATAAAGGCGCATATGGGCCATATAAGCAATCTGAAAGACGTCAAATCTATCGCACGGTCATTAAAGAACTAGTTCGCATTGGTCGCGCCTATCCCGATTTCTGCACCCCTGAGGATTTGGACAAGATCCGCAAGAGCCAAGAAGCCAACAAAGTCCTCCCCGGCTATTATGGAATATACGCGCGTGACCGTAATCTCTCTGTCGACGAAAGAATCGCCCGCATCAACGCCGGAACCCCTTGGGTTATCCGTTTCAAATCCAATGGCGACCATGACCGCAAAACCAAATTCACCGACGCTATCCGCGGTGAAATCGAATTGCAGGATAACGACACCGATGTCGTCATCCTCAAAAGCGATGGTTTACCAACCTATCATTTCGCCCATGTCTGCGACGACCACTTCATGAGGACCACCCTCATTTCCCGTGGAGAGGAATGGATTCCATCGACCCCTATCCACTTGGATATGTTCCGCGCCCTTAATTGGAAGGCTCCAAAATACGCCCACATCCCTTCCATCATGAAATTGGACCATGGCAATAAGAGAAAACTTTCCAAACGTAAAGATCCCGAAGCCGCGGTTTCCTATTTCCTCGATGAAGGCTATCCAACCAAGGCCTTGCTCGTTTACCTTATGAGCATCGCCAATTCCAACTTTGAGGAATGGGCTGCCGCCAATAAGAGCTTCGATATCTCCAAATTCCCCTTCAAAATCAAGAAGATGTCTCTTGATGGAGCCCTATTCGATATCGATAAACTCAATTATTTCTCGAAGGAAGTCATCGCGGCCACCCCGATTGATGAGCTTTGCAAGGAAGTAAAGGAGTACGCCAAAAAGCACGATGAAATCCTCTATAAGAGGATGGTTGAAATGCCAGAATATCTAAGAAAGATCTTAAATATCGAAAAAGATAGGAAGAATCCTCGCAAAGACTACGCTAAATATAGCGATGTCTCCCCCAATATCCGTTTCTTCTTCAAAGAAGAATGGGAAAAGATGGTTGCTAATCCACTTCCTTTCAAAGAAGGCATCGACAAAGCAATCGTTAAGCAAATGCTTGAACTCGCGGCTAAGGAAATGGTCTTTGGCACCGACGAGAATACCTGGTTCTCCTGCGTTAAGGAACTTGGCGGAAGACTTGGCTTTGCAACCTCCAATAAGGACTACAAAGAGAACCCCGAAAAGTTCGTTGGTTCCCTTTCCGATTCCGCGGAAATCATTCGCATCGCGGTCACTGGATCCACTCAATCGCCCAATCTTCATGAGATTCTCGAAATCCTTGGAGAAGAGGAAGTCCGCGCCCGCTTAAATGCCGTAGCGAAGACGCTATAAAAAAATCTTTACAACAACGGGGTGTAATGGTAAATTACCTCCGCTGGCCCCATGGTCAATCGGTTAAGACGCGACCCTCTCAAGGTCGAATGACTGGTTCGATTCCAGTTGGGGTCACCACTAGAGAATAAAAGCCGTACGTGATTCGCGTACGGCTTTCATTTTTCTAGGCTTGTTTCTTCAGCTTGCTGGAAGCGATTCTTGCAATCTCTTCTGGGGTGAAGGAGTAACTCTTTCCGCACCATCCGCAAGTGGTGACAGTTGGTTCTTTTTGAGAGGCCATGTCAGATAATTCCTCAACGGTAACCGTTTGGAGCAACTTGACGAATTTGTCTTTTGAACAATCGCAATGGAAGCAGACCTGTTCATCGCTGACAATTTCAAACTTCTCCTCTTTGAAAAACGCTGCGGCAATTTCTTCAAGTGTATCCTTTTTTAATGCTTCCTCCGCGCGCGCATCACTATAGATATTATTATAGTCATGAGAACTTGTTGGTAGTTTATGATAAAGCAAGGCAACAGCGTCAACGAAATCACCGTTATCATCAAAGAGTAAATGGGAATGAAAACGGATGAGAGTTTGATCACTTTGCTCAAAGAAAGAATTAACACAATTTTCGAACGAAGAACCGTCAACGAAAATCGAAGAATGGTATGGAGTCTTCATCCCTAAGTCGGCTGTACAAGAAAGCATGTTAGATGATAGATCGCCAATGCAGGAAGGATTAGCAATATAGCCTTTGACCTCGCCCATAGAATTGGCGGTTGCCATAATTTTCTTGGCGTCGGAAACAGTGTCCAATTGGAAGGTCAACAAAGAACTTGCTTCCTTCAAATTGTTACTCCGAAGAAGGGCGAGCATCATCATGTTGGACAGTAACTCACTTGCCTTTTTGGATAACGGCCTAATGGCTGTAGCATCAAGAAGTACTTGCCTTGCCCTAACGACATAGAGCTGATGTTCCCCGTCTAGGGAGATTGCGCGAATGATATGATCTTTTTCCATAACAGCTATATCTTACACTTTTTTCAATAGTTTTTGGCGTTTAATTAATCTTGCAAAAATCTCACCAAAAATAAGGTAATTGCAGGAAAAAAATAAAAATTGCGTGGTTTTTTAGTTTTTATTTGAATGGTTCTTTAATTGTTTTCTAGGAAAGAAGGAAGCAAATAGAGTATCATTATTTTGCATATGGAAAAGGCGATAGTCCTGATATCAACTCACTCTGGGAGGGCCCACCCCAAGGAGACCGAAGAAAGAATCAAAAATGGTCTTTCCGATATTTTTGAGTTGTCCTTTATTGAGATTGGGGAGAGCTTCAAAGAAAGCCTTGAAGCCATCCTCTCCGATCTAAAAAAGATCCATACTCTTATTGTCACGGGCGGAGATGGAACGCTCAGAAACGTTTTGAATTTCATATATAACAAAGATTTGGATTTTCCAAAAATAGGATATATTCCTACCGGAACTTTATGCGATGCCGGCAAGAATTTAGGCATAAAAAGGAGCTTTAAAAAAGCCATTGAGGTCATTAGGGAAGGTAAGACTCATAACTATGATCTCATAGATTTTGATGGCGAGATTTGCTTTTACATGTGTGCCGTTGGAGCCTTCTCGGATATAGCCTATAGAACAAAAAGAAAAGATGTCGAGAGGTTTGGGAGGCTGGCTTATTATTGGCGTTCTTTCGTCACTGCATTCAAATATAAAAGAGTAAGAATTTCCTTCGGGGTGAATGGAAAAGAGTATTCAGTTAAAACCGGCTTTTTCATGGTTTTAAACGGTAAAAAAGTTGGTGGTTTTAAAGTCAATTCAAAAGGCAATTTTGATGATGGACTCATTGAAATCTTCTATACAAAAGGTGGGCTTTTTAACGGGTTAGTGAGATATTTCTTTCATATTGGTGTACACCGGATTTCCGCTCAAAACGTGGATATTTTATCAATTGACGATAATGTTTGGTGTCTTGATGGAGAACGCGATGAGCGCAATATTGCACGGATTTCCGTTTCTAAAAAACAGGCTCAATTCTTCGCTAAAATATAAAATAACTTGATTTTTGCAGGAATATTAAAACTATATCTTTTCATACGCGCGCAAGTGCGCTAAACTTTTAAGGATTTCAACAAGGGGGTATTATTCATGAAAAAGAAACTTGTTGTAGAAGCCTTATTGAGCATTTTCTTCCTCGTAAGTGGGGTTGTCTTACTTTTCTTCCTTCCGAACATTCTTGGGCAAAACGCTTTCTTCAATAATTTCCGTTTGCTCCGTCCACGTCATGGACTCAATAGTTTTGCCACCGCTTTTAACTTCAACGGCACTTCTGGAATCTTCCCAATCCTCATGATCTCCTTCATCGGGGTTGCTGGTATTCTCCTCATTCTTGAAATCATCTTCATCATTTCAAAGAAGAAACCAATCTACCTTTTCGCCGTTCTTCTTCACATCATCGCAACCTGCGGATTGCTCTATCTCATCACCGTCTTCTTCGCTCCAAATTTCTTTGAACAAGGAGTCGATTCAATTGGTCTAAAAGATATCAATGGAAACATCCAATATGGTTTAGACGACAAGATGGGTGGTTACATCACCTTTGCCCTTGAGTATGTCCAACATGGCGCTTTGGGAGTTGGGTGGTTAATCCTTTCCTATGTTCCTGTTTTGCTTGGTCTCATTGGTTTAGTTCTCTTCGTCGTCTTCGCGATTGGAACTATTGGGGCTTTGGCTACCATCGAGATGCCTGAAGCGGAAGAGGATGAAGATTCCCCAGCCTCCAAAAAATTAGCTGGCGATGAAAAGCGCATCATCCGCGTCTATGAAGGGGATGTCGAAGAGCCCGCCAGTGAAGGTTTGACCGCCGACATGCTCGCGGCCGATAAGAAACCTGAGGTCGGCATTCCTCCAATCAAGGCGGAGAAAGATATTGAACCAACCAAGGAATCCGCTCCGGTTCCTATGCCTGCCCCAATGCCTCAGGCTCCAGGTCTAAATGGTCCGTTCCTTATTCAATATATCAACACATATGCCCCTGCTGGCGAAACCGTCAAAAACAGCAAAGAAGAAGAAAAGCCAACGGCCCTCACCGCGGAAGAAGTCAGGAAGATTATCCGCGACGAGTTAGAGGGGAGCAAAAAAGAGAAAGAGGCGACCCCAGTCATTGTCTCTGTTCCTGCCCCTGTCTCTGAACCAGTCAAACCTCTTTCCGCCGAAGATGTCCGTTCAATCGTCTCTGAGGAATTGAAAGCCGCGACCATCGATTCTGCTTCTGAAGGCGATGTCGTTATCGAACCAGGCGATTTACCTTTAACTATCGAGGATGTTAAGCACATTATCAATGAAGCCCTCGCTGAATCAAAACCAGCCCCTACTCCAGAACCCGTAAAGGAACCGGAACCCGTCAAAGAAGAGGCTCCTCTTACTGAAGAAGGAGTCCGTTCCATAATGCGCGAGGTTCTTGATTCCTATCATAAAGAAGAACCGGAGCCAGAACCCGAACCCCTAAAAACTCCAGAGCCATCTTTATCCGCCTCTGACATTCGTTCAATCGTCGCCGATGAAATGGCCAAGCTTTCCAAACCGGAAAAGAAGGAGCCAGCAGCTCTCTCTCCTGAAATGATTAGGGCCATCATCCGTTCGGAAATGAAAACCTCCGAACCGATTAAGGAAGAAAGACCTACCCCTATAACCGTCGTTATCCGCGAACCAGAGGCCGCAAAACCTGTTGAGGTTATAAAACCCGAGCCAAAACCAGAACCAGTCCCTGCACCCGCTCCGGCTCCCGCGCCTTCCATAACCGTCGTTGTCAATAACCCAGCTTCGGAAACTAAACCCGCCGTAGAGCCAGTTATCGAAGCCCCTAAGCCCGAACCTTTGCCTATTCCTTCTGTTGCAGAACCAGAATCGAAGGACGCGGACGAAGAAGGGGGCGACGGCAAGATTATTCGTATCCCCTTTACGGATAGAATGAAAACGGCCGATGAGAACATGAAGAGCAACTACAATGAACTCAAATCGGAAATCCTTTCCTATGGCGTGAAATGTCGCACATCCAATTCCGGCGATACATTCCGTTTGCACAAAGTCACTTATGTCAAACTGACTATCGCCGGCAAGAGCCTCAAACTCTACATGGCCCTTGACCCCAAGGATTACGCCACTTCGACCCTTCCGATTTCCGATGCTTCCAGCAAGAAGATCTACGAAGCCATTCCTCTTGTTTTCAAGGTGAAGAGCGATCTTTCGCTACGCAGAGCCAAACAACTCATCGCCGATGTCTTCGATAAAGCGAACTTCGATCAAGGACCGGTTGTCCCACACAATTGGGCTGATGAACTCGTCAATTCGGACGAAAGTGACGATTCGGACGAAGATTAATACCCAAATAAAAGCTCCTTTCTCTAGGAAAAGGGGCTTTTTGTATGTATGATTATTTGGAGGAAAATCAGAATTGGACATTCCTTTGTGGCTTAGTATCATCCTTCTCGTGGTCGCGGTGCTCTTCACCGCGTTCTTCTCGGGCGCTGAAACTGCTTTTGCCTGTGTTAACAAATACAAATACAAAGCTTTGGCTAAGGAAAATGACCGTAATGCCAAATTAATCGTTTCCCTTATCGAACGTTTTGATTCAACTCTTATTACCGTGCTTATCGGGAATAATGTCTGCGCTATTTTCATTTCTGTCCTTTCGACTTTTCTTTTTGTCGATTTGCTTTCCCCTTATTTAAGTGATTTTGTTGTTTCGTTAATCATCTCAATCGCAATGGCCTTCATCATCTTTCTTCTTGGGGACACCATTCCTAAACTCATCGCCAAGAAGATTCCCGATGCCTTTGTTAAGGTTTTCGTCTTCCCTCTTACATTCTTCAAAATCCTTTTCTATCCCTTGACGATAGTCTTTAAGGGCCTTAACACCCTCTTTCAAAAACTTTTCAGGGGAAAGAAGGACCCCGAGCTCACCGAGGATGATTTTTCTGATGCCGTTGATTTGGCCGAGGAAGAGGGATTATTTGAGGAAAACGAATCTGAAATCATCCAAAATACCCTCGATTTCGATGACACGCGTGTCGCGGAAGTATTAACTCCCCTAAAAAAGACGGTCATGCTTGATGCATCTGGATTAACTAAGGAAAAACTCATTGAGTTCCTAAAGGAATGCCGTTTCTCAAGAATTCCGATTTATTACAAGAACAAAAACAAAATCGTTGGGGTCTTAGTTGTCAAAGACTTCCTATCCGAATATTTCGCATCCCCGAGAACCGCGAATTTCCTCGCTCATTTGAAGAAGCCACATTTCGTTAAACCTTCCATCAAAATGGATGATCTCATCGATTTCTTCCGTGAGAATCAAACCCAAATTGCCTTCGTTAGGAAAAACGATGTTATTTTGGGCATGGTTACTACCGAAGACGTTTTGGAAGAGCTAGTTGGGGCGATCAACGAGAAAGAAAACAAAATCGAAGGAGGTGCCCAATGAGTACCGCGGCGATTTTGGATATAGTCATCATTGCCGTTCTTCTTGTTTTCAGCGCTTTCTTTTCAATGTGCGACATGGCCTATTCGACAGTCAATATTAATAGGTTAAAAAAGTCAAAGGCAAAGACGGCAAAACTTGCTTTGAAATATGCTTCCGAATACGAAAAATCTATCACGACCCTTCTATTTTCAAATGCTTTTGTTAATGTCGTAGCTTCATCTATCGGCGCTTTGTTTGCTATAAATATCGTCAATGATTTCAATATTGATCCTGCTTATGGAGGCTTAACGTCCACCCTCGTATCTTTAGGAATGCTCCTTTTGATTTTGACTTTCGGAGAAATTCTTCCTAAAGCCTTTGCCAAAGCCCATTCCTATGGCGTCTCCCTTTTCGGAGCCCCAGTGGTTAAGTTCTTCTCTATCGTTTTCTTCCCGATTGTTTTCCCCTCAACTTGGTTTGCCAAAACCATTACCAAACCGATTATCGAAAAATTCGATGATGATTTGCCTCCTGGAGACGAAGAGCTTTCCATCATGGTCGAGGCCATTGAAAAAGAGGGTATCATCGATGAGGATAACGCCGAAATGCTTCATAGCGCGCTCGAATTCAAAGACACCGCCGCCTATGAAATAATGACCCCGCGTATGCGAATTGAGGGAATTGAAAGGAAAACTGACCTTATCCGTTTCGTTCAAGGAGGAGGGAAATTCAAGCATTCCCGCGTACCGGTGTATGAGAATGATCTAGACCACATCGTTGGTTATATCCCTGTCAAATCGCTTTATAAAGCCATGCTTTTTGAAAAGAAAGTTACGGTCGACTCTTTGTTGACTGAGGTCCTAGAAGTTCCAAGAACCGCTGAAATCTCCTCTATCTTGGAGGAAATGAAGAAAGTCCATCGCCATATTGCTGTCGTCAAAGACGAATACGGAGGAACGGATGGCATTTTGACTTTGGAAGATATCATCGAAGAACTCGTTGGCGAGCTTTATGATGAATCCGAGACCGTTAAGGTCGACATTGCCAAAACACAGAAGAGGAACCAATTCCTCGTTTTGGGGAGTTGCAACATCGATCTCTTCTTTGAAACGTTCCACATCGATGAAGAGGAAAGGGAAGAAGGATACGAAACCCTCTCAGGATTTATCAATGAAAGGCTTGGGGATTTCGCTAAAGTGGGCGATGAAGTCGTTTTGCTTAAAGTGGATATCAAAGTAACAAAAGCCTCCCCGTATGTCGTCGAGGAGGCCCTAATCACCTATCATCCGAGAAGAAAGAAGATCAATTAATTCGTTTTTCGTATTCTTCTTTATAAAGGTCATAGATGAGTTTTGTTAATTCATCGATGCCTTTATCGCTGGTGTCGATTTCAAAATCCGTGGGGGCAACGTTTTCTTTAGCAAAAGCCACACGGTCATTTTCCAACCTAGATTCTATCGCATGGGCATCATCAAGGCGCCTTTCCATTCTTTCCTTGCGCGTTTTTTCATCGCAAGAAAGGAGGAAGGTGATAATTGATTTGTCTTTTAACGCTAGGAAAGATAATAGACCGGACGGATCGACGATGACGACCTTATCGACACCGATCTCTGCCTTAGAACAACCGTAGTAATTTCCGTTATAGTAAGTCGTCTCGACAAAGGCGTCCTCTTTCTTAAGACGGAGGAATTCCTCCTGGCTTACGAAATGGTAATCGACGTGATTCCTTTCGCCTACCCGCGGTGACCTCGTCGTATGGGTGACCGCTTTTTTGATACCGAAAAGGGTTCCTAATCTTTTCGCGATTTCCGTTTTGCCGCTGGCTGAAGCGCCGATTAAAACTATCATGGCCCAATTATAGTAGATGGCAACGGCATTTTCGATACATTTATAAGACGATTTTTCTCCACCGCCAAAAAAATTTTTAAAAAGTTTTCATTTTTTTGAGCCAAATTTTGATTTTTTTCACTATTAGTTAGTAGAGGCACATTTCTGGGAGAGCCGAATGAAAAGAGGAAAAAACATGAACGAAAACATTCAAAAAGTCAGACCGCGTTACGTCGCGGAAACCTTGAGGAAGAGGTTGCGTAGAAGCCTTACCAACGTAGGGATGAGCCCTTTGATGAGGGTAGAAGAGGTGGATTTATCCCATGTTTCTTTTCTTACCCCTAAAAAGGAAGTCGATTTCATCCGGAAAATGAAGCGTTTCCTTATGGAATTAGATCCACTTGAAAGGGAATTCTTCGATAAAGAGTTCCTTTGTTTAGGGGTCGAATATCGTTTTTGGTGGAGGTTTTATTTCAATAGCGATAGCGAGTATTCCTCCGAAATGAGATTTTTGGCTTATCGGGCTTATAAAACTTTAGGAGGTTATTTCGATGCTTAAAGGAAAAAGAAGTAGAAAGTTCTTACTAATTTCCGCGACGCTGCTTTCTAGCTTCGCGGCTTCAGGGGAAAGCCTATTCGATGGGATTACCTATGATATAGGTCCTTTAGTGGCGGGATCCCCTCTTACAATCCGTTTCCGTTATACGAATATGGATTTGCCAAGATACGAATATTCATGGACCCTTTATCAGGATTCAAGTAAGGCCAAAACGCTTTATTCGCAATTAACTAAATCGGGGGTTTTGAGTTCCTCGAACCCTGAATTCTATGATGAATCTAGCGTCCCCGCCTATTATACGAAAGTCTATTCGAGCGTCTTTCTTGTCATCAACTTCAATATCAAGGCCAGCATCTTTACACAAACATATCCTCTTACGGCTACGTGGAACATCGAACGATTTGGTGATCAAATGGTCCTAGAAGATCCACAAGAAAACAAAGTATATGACACCTATAGGTGGTGTAACCGTTTCTCAAACGGAAATCAGCTTAAGGAAAGCGACCTTTATCGGATTGGTTCCTGGAGTAAGGATAACGGTCAAAAACAATATCACGGGTTGAATATTTCCTCATTCACGATCGGCTTTCATGGAGGGATCAACAACTCTAATGTCCTTTCGGGAAAAAGCGATTTATACATCTTCTCATATCCAGACGAATGGACCGTTTTCCCAAAAGTCTTTTTGAATGGGAAATATGCCGCCAAAGTCCCTTTGGTATTCGAGTATCTTTCCAACTGGACGAGCGATCAGGGGGTCCTCTTCCGCATATATAAGGTTCAGACAGAGTTTTCCTACTATGTCTCTAGGCTTGATTATTCGATGTATTCAAGCACTCCGCCAATAAATGATTATTTCCGTTCCAACGACGTTTTTATTCCGACTAAAAAAGGCCATGACGACGCTATATATCAATGCCAATTAAACCTCTATGACCTGACGGAGTATAGGGACAGGATCACCGTCAATTTCATGGCGAACAACACCGGGAAGTTCTTCGGCAATTGCGTCGAAGCCGATTATTGCGTCGCCTTAGGATAGGAGGAAAGGCATGGTACATATTTTGGGTTCAACCATCATCATGGTGACAATCATTCATTTCTTCTCGGTCAACTATACCCTTTCCAATATCGAAAGAGCCTATCTTGGGCTATATAAAGGAATTGCCGAGAATTCGGTAATCGTCTCTGATTCAACCGGAGCGGAACTTAACGAGCCCGTTTTCTCAAGGACGACTTTCACCGCGAACGTCAAAGCCTATTGCGAATTGGAGGTTAAGCCGATTTGCAAATACTCTCTTTCCATCAATTATTACGCCAAATCCGGTCAATCCGGGCTTACCTCTCCTTACAAAGCGAAGGTCACGATTACTTTCTATCCAAAGATGTGGAAAAGAATATCCCGCGTTGCCACATTCCAAATCGTTAAGGGGTTAGAGAATTATGGATAATGACGAAAAGCTCGTGGTCTTCATGGAGAACTCTTTCCTTTCCGACCTTCTAAAGGAGAAAGCCGTGACCGATATATCTTGGAATGGGGAATCCATCTTTTATATGGATAACGCTTATGGACGCAAAAAAAGCGACATGCCCCTCACGAATGAAGAAGTTGGTTCCTTTCTAAGGCAAATTGCAAATTTCTCGGAAAAGCAATTCTCCTACAAGGAACCGATCTTGGATGTGAGTTTTTCAAGATATCGCCTTAACGCCACGTTCTTATCCCTTGTACGGGTCAATAACAAAAAGGCTTATTCATTTTCTCTGCGTATTGCTTCAAGTGGCTCCGCGGTCGAAAACAGCAAAACCTTTTTCCCAGGTGAGACAAGAGAACGCCTTCTTGAGGCAATAGACAAAGGCAAATCCATCAT
The DNA here is from genome assembly GCA_900317165.1 of uncultured Erysipelotrichaceae bacterium. Taxonomy (GTDB): domain Bacteria; phylum Bacillota_I; class Bacilli_A; order RFN20; family CAG-826; genus Alloenteromonas. The sequence goes on along the minus strand of ONFU01000005.1, from coordinate 4,440 downwards.
CATCGCGGGGGAGACGGGGTGCGGGAAAACCGAACTGCAGAAGTTCCTTTTGCTTCACCTAAGACCATTTACGAGGGTCATCGTCATCGATAATGTCCAGGAATTGGAATTGAGTAGAGGAAACGGAGATTTGGATATGACGAGTTGGCTTGTCGATGAAAGATCACCGGAATCCTCTTTCCAAGCCCTTATCAGAAACGCTTTGAGAAACAACCCCGATTATCTCCTCGTCGCGGAATCCCGTGGCCCTGAGATGCTAGATGCTCTAAATGCCGTAATGTCCGGACACCCGTTAATTACGACTATCCACGCTTTGGACGTATCCGCGGTTCCCCATCGCATGGCTAGGATGGCTATGCAAGCCGGCAAGAACCTCGTCTATGACGAACTCCTCGATGACATCTACCACCACATTTCCATCGTCGTTTATCTGAAAAGATCCGTTTCCGAGGATGGAACGATATTCCGCAGGATTTCCGAGATGGGTTATCTAAACGAAACAACTCGGAAGATCGATTACTTTTATAAGGAGAACAATTAGTATGAAAACATCATTCATCGTCTGCTTGGTTATATCTTTGGTTTGTGCTTTCGCTTCGTTTTTCGCTAGCGATTCCATCATTTTCGCTTTAGGCGTGGCTTTGATTTTCATTCTTGTTTTGTCTTTATCCGTGATACCCATGGTTGAGAAATTCAAAACAAGGGAAAGAAAACGCCATGAATGTTTCCATTTTATAAATACCTTCGTGACGACCCTTTCGGTAAGCGAATCAATAGACTTAGCCTATGCTTCATCAATTCAGGGGCAAGGAAGCGAATTGACCTCTTTGAGTCAATCCATTTCCGAATTGTCCACGATAGAGAAAATCGAATACCTTGCATCCTATTTTGATTCGCCTATCTACCGAATGTTCCTATCGACGTTATCGATTTATCAAGATCAAGGAGGGGATATCATTCGCCTTTCCAATGAACTTCTCGCTGAGCTTACTCGTATCGAGGAAACCGAAAACGACGTCATATCAATCAATCGCAAGAACCTGATTCAGTTCGGTTTGCTTTGGTCGATGTCTTTGGCGATTACGGTTTTTCTAAGGTTTGGCTTATCCAATTTCTACGATGTTTTGAAAACCAGCGTTACCTTTCTTTCTTGTCTTGCGGCCTTCTTCGTTTTGATGCTTGGCTCAATTGTGGTTTACGTTAGCTTCTATACGGGAGAAAAAATAGCTTTCGGCCTTAGCAAGAAAGAGGAATACAAGGAGGTCAAGGCATGAAGAACATACGCAAAAACATGGTTCTTTTGAATCTTAACGAGAATAAGGAATTCGCCGTTTATTTCCTCTGCGTGGTTTTGTTTATAGGATTGGGCGTCGGCCTATTTATTCTCCGTGGCCAAATTCTATTCCTTCTCTTTCCTGTCCTTGGTTTATTGGTGTTCACATATTTCTATTTTTCGAGATATGAAAGGATGCTGCGGAAAATCGCATTCCAAGACGAAGAGGAATTCGTAAGCCTCTTTACCTTTTTCCAGGTTTATCTGAACGATGGCTTCAACGTTTATAACGCTTTGCAGTCCATTATTCCTTATGCTTCAGATTCGGTGAGAGTTCATTTGGAAAAACTCGTCAATGATATTGAAAACGATAAAACGGTGACCCCGTACATTGAATTTGCGGATCATTTCAATGATATTCAGATTAACCAAGTGATGCTTTCCGTCTATCAAATGGTCGATCAAGGAACTAATGAAGTCTATTTGCGACAGTTCCGTCAAATATTCGGTCGCCTGTCCGATCAAAAACATGAACTTGGGAAGCAGAAGAAGATAGAAAGAGTTTCGTCTCTTTCCGCGTTGCCTCTTATTGGCTCAGGGGTCTCAATGGTGATGTTATTGACCGCGTTGGTCGAGATTATGGGAGGTGTTATGAATGGCCTATAAGATTTCTTTGTTGCTCTCTAGCGTTTTCCTGATGTTCGTTTTTCTTCTGGCCTGTGACTTGATGTGCATTTCCCACATTCATTCAAGCCTTAATGCCCTGGCGACCACGGTAGGCTACCGAATCGCCAAAGAGGGGGCGATTTCACAGACAACCGTAAATTTATTGAATAACTACAACGCCAGGATCCTTTCCTCCCATCAAGGCCCCTTGTGGGTTGGTATGACCTTCACGTTCAAATTAAGAAGGGACTACACGCCTTTAATTATGTCCAAAAACACGATGGCGATTACGGTGCAGCACTCAACCATCGTGGGCTACTATGACTCGTATTATCAATGAAAGGAGGTGAATAGAATATGTCCGAAATCAAAGGTCAACTTTTGGGAATGCTCATGGTTCTCGTCATGTTTGGTCTTTTCGGAAGTGTGCTTTACGCGAGCTTCTCCGGCTCCGTCGACACCCTTTCCCAGAAACTATCTGACGAGACCTCGCTTATAGCTTAAACATAGGCTCAAACAAAAACGCGTAATAGGCAACTGTCGTCTATTGCGCCTTTTTGTTAGGAAAATTGAATGATATAATCACCTAGAATAAGAAAGAGGAAACTGAATATGGAAAATGAAATAATGGCCCGTATCAAATCGCTTTTCTGCGAAAGACTTAACATCAAAAACATCGAAATGGACACTGATTTGGCCGGGCTCGGACTTGATAGTCTCGACGTTGTCGAAATGTGCTATGCTGTCGAAGAAGAAGTTGGCATTCATTTTGAGACCGAAGAACTCTCCAGCTTTAAGACCGTTGGTGATCTCTTCAACTCCATTGAGAAGAAACTAGCTGAAAAGAAAGCTGCTTAATTCTCTAGATTTCATCGTAAATATTATTGATATTTAGCCAAGGCGAAAAATTGTTGCATTCCGCTTTTCGTCCGACTATTATATTCTCCGCCTGAATAAGGTGGTTGCGCTCAGCTAGCTCAACGGCAGAGCTCCCGGCTGTTAACCGGTAGGTTGTAGGTTCGAATCCTATGCTGAGCGCCATTATTTTGGCCCGTTGGAGAAGTGGCTTAACTCATATCCCTTTCAAGGATACATTCATGGGTTCGAATCCCGTACGGGTCACCAAAGCTAAAAAACACCAACAATTTATTGTTGGTTTTTTATTTTTATACCGGAAAATGTTGATTTTTGTCAATAAAATACAGATTTTGACACTTCTCATTTTTACCCAATATTAAGCTCTATAATGAATTTCGACCTTTTGATAGTGCCAATGAAAAATAATACGTCAACTGGATTCGAACTATGGAGCGTCACCTAAAGATGAAAAAACTGCTGAAGAGTGGTGGAACAAATTCTTCTATCGTTCAAATGGTTGTGGGCTATGGAAAGCCTCAGGTATATTTGCTTATTTAGGCGATGAATATTACGAATGGTCGATGAAGTGCTTAAGAAGAAGTGCCTGGAGACAATTCAAGATAATTAAAATGATGTTAAAGAATATGAAAGAGAATCCTTATAAATTTCCTGAAGAATAATTGTTATATATAACTAACTTATTGTCATGCACTGAAATCCGAATTAATTCCTACACAAACTGAGTGGAGCTGTTCAGCTTCAATTTTAATGCTGAGTTTAGAAATCATCATCTACTTCCACGTAATCATATATATAAATAGTTTTACAAAATACTTTATCAGCTAAAAACGCAATATATTTATCAAATGATTTGTTTCTTCTTTTAACTGTCATATTTATAACGCAAGAATCTTTTTCTTTGCTGGAATATATATAATTAATGGATATTTCATAGCCTTCCATTTTTATTTCATTGTAAATGCCATAAAAAATTCTATTACCATAAAATGTAATCGTTATTTTTCTAGCATGCTTTCTATGTCTTATATCAATAATCTTATCCATAATTATTAGCCTCTTAGAGATGGTAATTTTTCTTGCTCATTAAAAGAGGGTGCATTTTTACCATTGTGTTTAACATATCCACAAAACAAAATAACTGCTACAAGAGAACAAATAATATCGGTGATAGGAGTGGCCCAAACTATAAGCTTTGGTCCAATAGAGTTATTTTCCAATTTTGCAATAGAAAAGAAGATAAACATTAAAGGTATATCTAAAACTCCTTTTCTTAATAAGGCTAAAACAAGACTTCTCCAAGGTTTACCGACAGCCTGGAAAAATGAAATAACTGTATAAGCAACAGCAGAAAAAGGACCACCAATACACAATATTCTTAAAAATTTTGTGGCGTAAGAAATGGAATTGTTTTCGTGGATGAAAATAGTGGATAAAGGAGCAGCCCAAATCATAGAAATAATCATAGCTAACAAAGCAATGCTTATTGAAATAGCGCCACTAACATAGACAATTTTTTTCATTCTTTTACGATTTCCGCTAGCCTTGTTATAACCGATGATAGGTAAAACGCCTTGTGTCATGCCTCTCACGGAAGAATGAGCAAACATATTGATTTTTTTGGC
>ONFU01000008.1 GCA_900317165.1 uncultured Erysipelotrichaceae bacterium | reverse complement strand
CGGTTTAAGGAGGGCGAATGAGCAAGAAGGAACTTTCATTCCCCGAATTCGTCCTCCACGATTTGACCACCGAATCGCGGAATGTCATCTTTTCGAAATTCCTTAAGGGCATCACCGAATATAAACTCCTTTCCCCGCATGATAAAATCGCGGTCTGCATCTCTGGAGGTAAGGACTCGATGGTGATGGCCCTTTGTTTCAAAGCCCTTGCCCGCCATAGCGAGATCCCCTTTGAAGTCAAATACCTTGTGATGGATCCAGGTTATGATGAACCTAACCGAAAAAGGATTGAGGAAAACTGCGAAAAGCTGGAGATCCCCGCCTATTTCTATAAAACCGATATCTTCGCGGTCAATGACCAAGTGGAGGGAAACCCATGTTATCTATGCGCGAAGATGAGGCGCGGGGCGCTTTATCGGATCGCAAAGTCGCTTGGCTGCAACAAAATCGCCCTCGGCCATCATTATGATGATGCAATCACCACGACCTTGATGAATATCCTTTCGGCGGGCAGCTTCCAAACGATGGTCCCAAAGCTTCCTAGCGACCATTATGAAGGAATGGAGCTGATCCGTCCCCTATATTTCGTTAGGGAAAACGACATCATCGAATTCTCGAAAAAGCATGGTTTGGAATTCATCGCCTGCGCTTGTCGTCTTACCGCCTCCTTATCGAAGGAAGAAAAGGAAAAGATATCATCAAGAAGGGCTCTTACCAAAGAGCTCATCAAGAAACTGATGGAGGTTTATTCCCCCGCGGTTGAGGCCAATCTTTTTATCGCCCCGACTAACGTGAACCTTGCGATGGTTATGGGCTATAAAGACGAATCCGGCAAGCATTCCTTCCTTGATGATTACGAAGAAAAGAAAAAGGCTTTATCGAAATACATCAGGGAAAACGGAATCGAGGAGGCTAGCGTCAAAAAAGCGGAGGACGAGCACCGCGAATGGGAAATCGTTAAGCCAAAAGACTTTGATTAATCCTCGCTTGGTTTTTCTTCGTTTTCGATGGGGGCCTCCCCCTCTTTTTTATCTTGATTGCCTTTCATGGATTCAAGGCGTTTACGGTTACGTTCAAGGTCGAGGGTGATGGCTTTCTTCTTCCAATAATTAGCCTCATTGACGCTTCTACCGATGCCTCTTCCTTTCTCCATGAACAAAGATACGCGATACATGCCTTCGATTAAGCCGTGTCTTGCCGAACGGAGATAATAATGGAGGGCTTTCTTATCGCTTTGTTTGACCCCATGTCCTTCTTCGTATATGACCCCTAGGCGATATTCCGCTTGGGGATAGCACATCTCCGCGGCCACGGAAAACCAATAATTGGCTTTTTTGGTGTCCTTGAGGACCCCGATGCCGTTTTCATAAATCCAGGCGAGCTCCCACATGGCCTCGACTTCGTCTTGGGCGGAAGCTAGGGTCAGCCAATCAACCGCCTTTGGATAATCGGGATTTGTTTTGGAAAGGAAATGCATGCCCAAGATCTTTTGGGCCTTGGAATGGCCTTTATCCCCGGCCTTCTTGTAGTAATGGAGGGACTTATGTTGCTTTCCGATGGACTCAAAGTGCTTAGCAAGGGCAAAAGAGGATTCGGAATCCCCTTTCTTGGATTTCTCCTTAAGCACCTTGAGTTCGACTTCGTCCATAGGCCTATTTTAGAAGGATTTAACGTTTTCATAAAGGCAAACTTATAAGTTTGGGAATTGCCCAAGGTAAGAATAGAAAGTAAAATCTTCTAGACCATGGAAAAAGCGATTACCCCTCTTTATGTTGCAAAAGGCGATACGATTGAGCTTATCGCCCCTAGTTTTGGTTGCACCACTGAGCCTTATCTCACCCGTCTTGAAGCCTCAATCAAAAGGCTAAAGAAAGAGGGTTTTAAGATTAACGAAGGCAAGAACATCCGTCGTAACGACGGGGTCGCTTCAAGCGCTCCCCCAAAGGAAAGAGCGGAAGAATTCATGGATGCCTATTTGAACAAGGACTCCTCCCTTATCATCTCCGTCGGAGGAGGCGAGGTCATGTCCGATATGCTCCCTTATGTGGATTTCGAGGCCATCAAGAAAGCCAAACCAAAATGGTTTATGGGCTTTTCCGATAACACAAGTCTGACATATTTATTGACCACCAACTGCAATATCAAAACCGTCTATGGTCCTAACGCGCCTTCTTTCTATGAAAAGGAATTCCGCTTCGCCCAAAAAGACGCCTTAAGGGTATTAAGGGGCGAAAGACATTTCGAAGGCTATCCGAAATATTACGGCAAAAGCAACCGCGATTGGCCGGCTTTATATAGACCTAGGGCCAATATGGTCAAAACCATCGTCCCCTATAATTACGATTCCGAAAGGAAGGGGACCCTTCTTGGAGGCTGCCTTGACGTAATCCTCACCCTTGTCGGAACCCGTTTTGATAAGACCTTGGAATTCTTGAAAAACAGGGGACCCGTCATCTGGTATTTGGAAGCCTGCGACCTTTCTCCTTTGGAGATTAGAAGGGGATTATTTCAGCTCAAGGAAGCCGGTTATTTCGATTCCGCGAACATGTTCCTTTTAGGAAGGCATTTATGCGGCGTTTGGGAACATAACGAAATTATGGGAGTCAATAAATATAACGCCGCGACGGATATCCTCTCCCCCCTAGGAGTCCCCTTATTGATGGATATCGATTTAGGGCATCTAGGACCAAGCATGCCGATAATCAATGGGGCGGAAGCGATCGTTAAGCTGGAAGAAGGCAATATCATCATCGATTACGTATGAAACAAGAAAGCAAGAAGAAAAGCATCGTGAAATTCAAGGGGATGAAACTCCTTGATTCCTACCGTTTGTTGGATCTTTTGATTTCGGCGACTTTGGGAATCCTCTCGGTTGTTTTCATCTTCATGATTTCCTTAGGCTATGACCAAATCCCAAATTATGTGGAGGAGATTGCCCGTTTCCCCTATTTCATTGCCTTCTTGCCGGCTTTCCTCTCTTCCTTGACCCATTCAATCATCAATTATTTCGCTTCGCTTCATCATAATCATTCCCTGATCGACTTCACCAAGAAAGAAGATAAAGGCGAAGCCCGTTATGCTCTTTTCATCGCTTTGGCGGGAACAATCATCTCCTTTATATTAATCATCCTTTTCCTTACCAACGTGATAAAAAGCGCGGAAGAATACCTTTATGTCCTCGCCTCGTTGCCTTTAGGCTTATTCCCCTTTGCCTATCTTCTTTTCAACCAGGTGCTTCTAATATATAAAAGCGAGCTCGACCATAAAGGCCTGAGGCTAGCTTTGCTATTAGTGGTTGCCATTGTTCCTCTTGCTTTAGGTTTAGGAACCTATTTCCCGGGCGTCATCGGCTACACCTATTTTGGGGTGGCTTTCCTTCCGTTTGTTTATCTTATTGGGGATGCGTTAAACATGTCCAAAGGCTATAGCGACATCAACCCAAAAGAACCTGACGAACTTTTATAAAACAGATAATACAGAATTCACGCTTGTTGGTTATTCAATAAGCAGCATCTCACAGATTTTCCTTGCGGATTTTTTTACAGGCTTCCAAAAAGTCCGATACGTCCCCCAAAAAATGGCGTTCGTTGATTTCGATCATTTTCTTTTTATCCTCAGATATGATTGATATAACAAGTCTCCCATAAGAATTGTCCAAAAGAATCAATGTGCCCGGCTCATCGAGGCGTATCCTTTTTTCGAACCACAGCACTCTTTCGATCACCGATTTTTCGTCGATAAAAACACAGAAACACAGGAATCTTAGCGAAGCCACGAGCGGAAATGGACAAATAACCATTGCAGTGATCAATGCCTTAGTTCCGCTCTGTCCGCCATCGGGATACGTAAACCCTCCTATCGGGAGGACAACACCCATGCAGACGGAAAAAAACAGCATCGTGGCCCCAATATGTGTGGTGTGAATACCCTTACTATATTTTTTTCTCCTCCAAAAGATGATGTAGATCGCGCTCAAAAGATGGGCTAACCCAAGCACAGATCCAAGAATTATGTCCAATATAGTTTCCGAAGTCATAAATAATCACCGACCTCGGTTCCACAATCCAAAAACGAAAGCTTCGCCTATTTCTACGAAGGCCGATGCACGAATAGATGTAAACAACGACCCCCCGGCCAAAGCAACTCTAGAATTGAGCGTGTTAAAGGCACGAATTAAGTTATTTCTAGTTAACCCCAAGGCAATATTAGCACCTTTGGTAGTAGCATATCCACCCGAGGAAGCCTTCGAGATAACCTTAATGTATGAATTGGCGGCCTTGGTCAATTGAGACGCTGCCGCGTTAACATTGTTTTTATACAATGCTCCTGGGCCCCCGAGTAGTCCGGCAAAACCACCGATAAAGCCGGTAATCATTATGTCGCCCCACGTTCCCAGGCAGCCGAAGTCGTCTCCCGAAATTAGGTGATTCCCCACAGAGCCAACGGCGGCCAACCCAGCGTTGGCAAAAACCATCGCCCAAGGCCCAAGTGTTGACATAGCTAATGCTCCGCTAGCAGCTCCAACAATAGTATTCCATCCCAATAAAGCCCAATTGAAATTGTCCCAGCCATCATTGGAAATGTACTGTGTGATCACATTTGATGTAGCTCCAATGGCAGCGCCAGCACCTACGGCAATGAGTAACATGGCTACAACAATAGGAACCGTTCCCGTTGGATCTACATACGTCAAAGGGTCCCCGGCGCAGTAGGCGAAGGGGTTGAGCCCGTCGACCGACGATGGATCGAGGTAGCTGAATCCGTCGGGCTCGACGAACCTGCAGACGACGGGGTCATAATGCCTGACGCCGAGGGCGTAGGTCCCGAGGAGGTCGTCGTAGAGGTATCCGACGAAAAGGAGTTTGTTGGCGGACCCGACCCCCCTCTGGGTGGTGTCGGATACGAGGGATGGGATTCCCCAGAGGTCGTAGGCGTAGGAGGCCTCCCCGCCCGAGGAGGAGGCGAGGCCCGCGATCCTCCCGAGGGCGTCCTGCACGACGAGGTGCGCCTCGGGGACGCCGTTGCCGTCTATGGTCACGGCAAGGCCGGGCGCGCCGGAGGGGAAGTAGACGTAATGGAACTCCAGCGGGCCTCCCAGGTCCGAGAGGAGCCTCCCGTCTTCAGAAAAGGCGTACCCCCTTACCGACGCGCCGCTCCTCCTGGACGCGAGGAACCCGTCGGGTCCGTATGTGTACTCCGCCGCCTCCTGGCCGACGGTGGCCGAGGCGAGCCTGCGGCCCGACCAGGAGAGCGAGAGTGTTGACGAATAGCCCGGCCCCGACGTCGATATCGACGAGGGGAGCCCGTGGTTCGGGGTCGGGTAGGCGTACGACCTGACCCTGTTCCCGACCGTTGCCGAGGAGACGAGAAGGCCCGTCTGGCCCTCGGAGAAAGTGATTGATCTCGAAGGGGCAACGCCCGAGAGCCCGCTGACGGCAGATACGTTCCCCTTGCGGTCGTAGGTAACGGACTGCCCGAGGGCCCCGGCCACCCTGGCCCCACGGTCGCGTTTTACGTCTACGGAGTCCACGCAAGAGAGAAGCCCGTCGGGCCCGTACCCGAGCACCGTGTCGTACCTCTGGGAACCGTCGACCGAGACCACCACCTCGCAGGGCCTCGAGAGGTCCCCCGAGGGCTGGTCGGACCCGTATATGAAGGACCCGTCCACCGACCTTCCGGCGCACTTCGAAAGGCCGTATGACCGCCTGCCGAGCGCGTCGAACCCCTCCTCGAGGCACGCGCCGTAGGCCGACTCGTCGGAGGCGCACTGGTCAAGCGTCCTTGACGGCTCCCCGTCGGTCCACACGTCGCCGATCAGCCCCAGCATGGGGTCGGCGCCGCCATCGGCCGAGCCGAGCCAGAGCTCGCACGACTGGCCGAGGCCCGGGTCCGCGACGAAGCCGAGCCAGGGGAGCGACCCCTGAACGTAAACCTCGGCGACGGGCACGGGCCCGAGCGGCAAAAGCTCCACTCGCAGTTTGAGACTAACCCTTGAAACCGCGGAGTCCGGCAGGGATAGGCTGGTCTGGACCTCCCCGGACGCGGTCGAGACGAAAAGCCTCCCCGAGCGTGCGAAGAGCGAGAGGAACGACGCCCCCGACCTGGCCTCCGCTATGACCCTCCTCCTGCCGTCCTGGACGGGGGATGGGCGCACCAGCGCGGAGAAGTACAGCCCGCCGGGGCTTTGGCACGCGTAGGAAAGCCCCCTGCCGAACGCCCTCCACATGAACCTGCGGGAGGAGGGCTCGAAGGCGAACGGAGCCGGGCTGAGGGCCCTGGCGCCCGAGAGGAACGGGTCGGGCGACACGCCGACGCCGGCAGGGCGCGCAACCTTCGAGGGGGCGGCGGCGTCCGTGGTCCCTAGCGACCCGTTTAGGGGAACCCTCCTGAGGTTCGGTCTGTCCTCGGACTGGGCCAGGCAGCATTCCTCGAACGCGATCCTCCTGACGGCGCATGAAAGCCCGGATGGCGGCTCGGCCGAGGACGCGGATGGGCAGGAGTCCATCGTGGAGAGGCATAGCGACACCGCCTCGTCCGGCCCCATCTGGCAATGGCCGTAGGCGAGCGAATGGACCTCCAGCGTTAGGAATGGCCTGCCGACGGAGAAAAACGAGGCGCCAGTTTGCACGCCCGCGTCCCCGAACGCGAGGGCTGTGGGGACGCCGTTGAGGACGGCGACCCCGGAGGTGCTGGACCAGAAGGCGACCACCACGCAGTTGGGGCCTCCGGATACGGACCCAAGCGCCACGGGCGACCCCTGGAGACGCGATCCGGACACGTAGGCCACGCCGGAGGACACGGAGACGGAGAGGACCTCTTCGCCCGACGAGAATCCCGTGACTGAAATAACCTGGGAGGAACCGCCGGGCGGCACGAAAGAGACGACGGCCGCGGGGAAGCGCCCCTCCTCGGCGGCGGGGAAGGGGCCGTACTGGGACCTCCCCGAGAACCTCAGGCAGACCGTCCCCGAGGCGGACCTCGTCCCGGAAGCGACGGTCCCCGACGGCTGGTATTCGGTGGCCCCCGCGATGAGGGCCGGGCCGCTCCCGGTGCCCCCGGAGGGGCCCAGGGGGTCGGTGTCCCAAAGCCTGGCCCTGGCGAGCCCGGCCATGCCTATGGCCGCGAACCACGACTTCCTGTCCGGCGAGCAGACGCGGCCCCCGCCGGAGACGGAGCCCAGGACCCTCCCGCTCCCGTGCGATGTCGACACGCTGGAGCCGCCGAGCCTTCCGACCTCCGCTCTCTGCGGGCCGGATGCGATCGAGACGGCCGAGGATTCCCCCAAATCGGACCTGCCGGGGCCGGAGGACGACCAGGACGAGCCGAGGGAGGACGAGGCCATGGCGTCGTAGGACGCGCCGTCGTAAGAGAACGAGAACGACCTGGCCGATGGGCCGGAGCCCTCGGATACCAGGGTGGGCCTGTCGAGCGCGTCGTAGAGGAAGGAGGTCGTCGAACCGTACGACGAGCCGGAGGAGAGCCTGCCGAACGGGCCCTCCTCGTATGCATACGATGAGGTCGCGCCCCATGGGTAGGATACCTCCGAAAGGCGCCTCAAGGAGTCGCTTCCGAAGGAAAACGAATCGGCCAAGTCCGAGAGCGAGGTCACGAGCCCCATGGACTCCGTCCTATACTGGGTTTGCCCGGACGGCAGGGAGAAAGACACCGACCCGGACGCGGTGTCGAGCGTCTCGGAGGAGAAACGCCCCCCAATGGCCCTGGTGACGTTCAACGCGGCCTCGGATTCCACCCTTCCGTAGGACGTGGAAACCCCGTCGGATGACCCGAACACCGGCTCGAGGGTCAGTCTGCCGAGTCGCACAGACGACGTGCGGGAAAGCCCGCCCGCGGACGTTGTCGATGATAGCGGGAGCGGGTGCAGTGGCGTCGCGCCCTCCCCCGTCAGGTAGGCCCGCTCCTCCCTGTCGCCGAGGTCGTCCACGGAAAGGGTGGGCAGTCCGGTCTCCGGGTCGCGGATAGTGCGGCCGCCGCCCGGGTCCGACTCCGAGAAGGGGGAGCTGCCGTCGTAATAGGAACCGGAGAGGACGCCCCCTCTGGATGTGGCGGTGGCGCGCCCGAGGAAGTCGCGCGAGAACCTGGACGCGGTGAGGCCGCGGAGCCAGGCGAATGACTTGAGGTGGCAGGCGCCCGAGGACACCCACACGCTGGCGGAAGACGGCGTGCCGGAGAGCTCGACGGGGAGGCATACCAGCCTGAGGCATCCCTCCGGGCATTCCGACGCCGGGAGGGTTGAGGAAATGGACTCCTGCCCGAGGGACGTGGAGGCGTCGACGCCGATCGACACCGAGGCCCCGCCGCAGACGACGAGCGCCGCGAGGAGGGTTGGCTCCCCTGGGTACGGGAGGGAATCGGCGGCCCTGGCGGCGTTCCCGCCCGTACCGAAGCCGACCCACCCGCCGCCGAGGGCCCCCGGCAAGGCGAACGGCCCATCCTGCTCCAGGTGGGCCGCCCCGGTGAGGGACCACCCGCCAGAGAAGTCGGAGGCACCGCCGGACATAGATCTAAACTGGGATCCGGCCGCGCGCAGGTCCGTCGGGTCGGAGGACTCGATGGGGGCGCCGTCCTGGTCGAACCTCATGGAGGAGGCCTCGCCCCTGTCCGTGACCGCGGAGCACACGAGGGTGCCGACCGGGCCGGACTGGCCTGCGCAGAGCCCGTAAAGCGCGACGGATCCGTCCGGACGCTCGACCCTGACGGTCTTGGCGGAGGCCATGGAGATCGTCGTCTCCTCCACCCTCTGCCCGACGGTGGCGGTTATCAGCGTCTCCGACTGGACGAGCGAGACCGATAAAACCTCCGACCTCCCGGGCTCCGCCGCGAACGTCTCCGACGCTGTGAGCGTGCCATCCTGCATCGATAGGGCGACCTCCCTTTCGACGGGGGTGGCGGCCACCCGCCTCGAGACTGAGATCGAATAGGAGGCGTTTGACTCGCTTCCCTCCGCCTCCACGAGAACCTTCTCCGGGAGGGTCGCCCAGGTCCTTGTCAGCCTGACCCTGGATCTGTCGTTTCCCAGGGCCACGAACTCTATCGAGAAGCCGGCGCCGGGACCGGATGTCGAGGCAGAGAAGCTCGTTTCGGTTCGTTGCACCGCGAACTCCCGACCCCCTATGGAGAAGGACGAGAGCCCTCCCCCCTCGGAGGGGAATACGTACTTGACACCGCCTTCGCGCAGGATCAGGCCGTCTTCGGTGGACTCCACGATCTGCCCTGTGCTCCTGCACACGTAGAGCTGGGTGTTCTCGACCGGCGCGAAGGGCAGGTCGGGGAGGCACGGCCGCTTGAGGACGACCGACCCCGAGACGAGCGAGAGGGACCAGCAGATGCTGAGGCTTCCCTCGGTAAGGGACGGGTCTTGCCCGACCGGGAAGAGCAGCGACACCGGGAACGGCCAGCCGAGGATCTCCTCGACGAGCGGCACCTCCAGGAAGGAGGTCTGCCCGCGGTCGTTCACGAGCGAGTGGGACCTTACGTCCGAGATGGACGATGTCACGTACTCGACGCCAGGTATGTTAGGATTCCTCATTTTCGTTTCCCCCGTTTTTCGTTTGTTACCAATTTTAACATAGGGAAGGGCGTTTGGGGGATTGGGTGAGGCTGTTTTGGCAGGATATCCTTTATAAGGAAAAAGCGCCCATGACTGAGCGCTAATAAGTCAAATAATTGGGTAATGCCTTACGCTTTTTTCCCGAATTTTCTCTTTAGGAAGAGAACAAGAACGATTATCTCGTGGACGACAAGAGGCGAAACGGCAAGGCCAAATACCCAAGCCCAATCAAGTCCTTCTGGAGGAACGATCTTGAAGATGGTATTGACCCCAGGGGTAAAGATGACGAAGAACTGCAAACCCATGCCAAGGAAGAAGGAAATCCAAAGGAGGATGTTCTTATTCGCGAATACATGTACCGCCGATTTCTTGACGTTGACCATGCCTAGCATATGGAAGAGTTCGGAGAAAGAGAGGACGCAGAAGGCCATGGCTTGAGCGTTTTCTAGATGAACCTTACCGATTTCGGTAGTGCTATCGAAATAGGAGAGGATATCGGGGATCGCGAATTTGCCGGCTTGCCAAGCGTTAACGAGGAAGGCCAGGAGGGTCGCTAAACCGATGAGGATGCCATAGCCAAACGTTAGGGCGTAACCTCCATGGGAGAAGACCGTATCTTTGGAATCGCGCGGTTGATCGTTCATGATGTCCGCAGGCTTTTTATCCGCGCCTAACGCGACCGCGGGCAAAGAGTCGGTGATGAGGTTGACCCAAAGAAGATGGATGGCAATAAGAGGCGAAGGAAGGCCAAAGCAAGCCCCAACGAACATACAGACGACTTCGCCAATATTGGAGGAAAGGAGGAAAAGGATCGTCTTCTTGATGTTCGCGTAGATTCCTCTACCTTCTTCAACCGCTTTTTCGATGGAGGCGAAATTATCGTCTGTTAAGACCATATCGGCCGCGCCTTTAGCGACGTCGGTGCCGGTGATGCCCATCGCAATACCGATATCGGCGGCTTTTAAGGATGGGGCGTCGTTAACGCCATCGCCAGTCATCGCGGCTATCATGCCGTTAGCCTTGACGGCTTTGACGATGGAAACCTTGTTGGTTGGGGAGACCCTAGCGAAGACGCGGACGGTCTTGACCTTTTCACGGAGTTCCTCATCGCTGCAAGCGTCGATTTGATCACCGGACATGCATTGATCGATGCTATCCGCGATTCCTAATTCCTTGGCGATCGCAAAGGCGGTGTCCTTATGGTCACCGGTGATCATGATGGTAGTGATGCCAGCGTGCTTAAGCGTGGCAACCGCTGGTTTAGCGGCTGAACGAGGTGGATCGACCATACCGACCATACCAACGTAGGTCAGTCCTTCTTCTTTGATTTCGTTACGATAAGAGATGGCAAGAGCGAGGACGCGGAGAGCGTCATTAGCCATCAAGGCGGAAGCCTCTGCGATATCTTTCTTATCTTGTTCTGTTATTTCCCTGATTCTGCCATTATCGAGAATATGGGTGGTGCGGATAAGGATTTGGTCCATCGCCCCTTTGGTGTAGACGACGTTGCCCTTCTCTTCCTTATGCATCGTCGACATCATCTTCCTAACGGAATCGAAAGGAAGTTCATCGACACGGGGCGTTTCTTTTTCCATATCCCCTTTATGCATATCGAAGCCATTCGCGAATTCGACGAGGGCGACTTCGGTAGGATCGCCATATATGCCTCCGTCGACGTTGGCGTCGCTGCAAAGGGACATGCCTCTAGCCAATAGGCCGAGTTTTTCCTTATCGAAGGAGGATTGGTCATAGATGTTCTTATCGAAATAGGCGCGGACGACCGTCATCTTGTTTTGGGTGAGGGTGCCTGTCTTATCGGAGCAGATGACGGATACCGCCCCAAGGGTTTCGACGGAAGCAAGACGCCTGACGATCGTATTGACCTTGACCATTTTGGTCATACCCATCGCCAAGACGATGGTGACGACCGCGGTGAGGCCTTCTGGGATCGCGGCGACTGCCAAAGCGACCGAATCAAGGAGAGCCTGGCTCCAGGTGGAACCGAGGTTAGAATTGGCTAAGCCATAGATTATCTTGACCGCGAGCATCAAGATGACGATGCCAACGGTGAGGATACCAAGGAATTTGGATAATTTGCCAAGTTGCTTCTGGAGGGGCGTCTCATCGTCTTCGCCTTCGCTAAGCATCGTGGCGATCTTGCCGATTTCGGTGCCCATTCCGGTGCCGATAACGACGCCTTCTCCCCTACCATAGACAACAGGGGTCGACATGAAAACCTCATTTACCCTATCGCCGATTCCGCTAGATTCGGTGAGGACGAGCTCGGCATCCTTCTCGACCGGGAGAGATTCGCCGGTCAAGGATGATTCATCGGTTTTAAGGCTAACTGATTTGATAAGACGCAAATCCGCGGGGACCGTGCGCCCTTCTTCCAAGATGACGATATCGCCAGGGACGAGTTCCTCGGCCTTGACCTCGATCAATTTGCCATCGCGCTTGACGGTCGCGGTTGGGGCCGACATCTTCTTCAAGGCCTCCAAGGCTTTCTCGGCCTTCATCTCCTGGATGGTGCCGATGATCGCGTTGATCAAGACGACGCCGAAGATGATGAATACATCCGCTAAACCCTCAGGTCCTTCATGGGTTGGGTCATCGATCGGCTTGTTCATGTTGATGATCGCTAAGACCAAGGAAATGATCGCCGCGACCGCCAAAATACCCGTCATCGGGTCTTTGATGTTTCCCCAAAGGATCTTATACCAAGGGTCGCTTTTCTTTTCGGCCAACTTGTTAGGTCCGTGCTTCTCTCTTCTTTTGATTACCTCGTCTTCACTTAAGCCGACGTTATGGTCAACCTCAAGGGAAGACAAAACCTCGGTTGCGCTTCTTGTCTCGAAAGCGTTGTTTTCGTCCATAAACTATAAAATCCTTTCCCCATCAAACGGAATGTCGGAAGGTCTCGCGAGGCTACTAGGTTGCAGTCCGTTGCCGGCCTAAAGGCGTGTTGACGACAAGCGGGCTTAACGCTACTCCCCTTCGTTAGAAGGATTTTAGCATAAAAGAAACCCAGGGGGAAGTTTGCGTTTCCTCCTGGGTAAGGATAACAAATAAACCAAGGGGCGGTTATTTCTTTTTGAAGAGATACGTCCTCGCCCCGAAATCGCCGAGGACCCTCACTTCCTCACCAAATCCGGTCCCTCCCCAAAGTAGATGGAGACGGAATAAGCCGGAATTGAGGATCGATCCGGAGACTTCGCCTTGGAATTTCTCCGCGTCGAGACCGAATCTTCTCGAGACGATATTGACAAGCTTTCCTTCTTCCTTGATATGGATTGGGGTGACCATGTTGATGAGTGAACCAAATCTCTTTGGATCTAGCTTTGTGGGGCGGACCGAATAATCATAGGTCGCTTCATCTTCAAAGCCCGTCAAGGGGAGGACTTCCTGTTTGGGGTTAGGCCTAGAGATACCTAAAACATAGGAAGCGACAGCCTCATCTTTCCCAAGCATCTCGATGACCTGACGGTTATCCTCGTATGATTCGAATAGATACCAGGTCCCATATTGCAAGGTCTCGCGATGCTCTTTGTAGAATTCGATTTGGGCTTTGATGGCTTTTTCATCGATTGGATCGAGGTCATTGAGGTTAAGCTCATAACCAAGGACCCCGATGCAGGCGACATCGAATTTGGTGTCGAGGCTAGTCTTCCTTAGCAATTGATGGCTCGTCTTCCCCGAGACATGGTTATCCATGACCGATGGGGGATAGGCTAAACCCATGTTGGCTTGGATTGAGGACCTTTGGAAGGAATCGGTGTCGTCGCTGACCCAGCCTTGGCAGAAATATGAGAACATGCCTAGATCGTTCCTCGCTCCTCCCGAAGCGCAGTTTTCCATCAAAAGATTCGGGAACGCGGATTTGATCTCCTCAAGGATTTCATAAAGGCCAAGGATGTAATTATGGAAGAAAGAGGTATCACGTGTATCGATATTCGAGATGCAACGGTTATAGTCCCATTTGATGTAATCAAGCTCGGCTTCGCCGATGACGGTCTTTAAGGAATTGATGACATAAGCCCTGACTTCAGGATTAGTAAGGTCGAGGACGAGTTGGTTTCTGCCTTCAAGAGGTTTATGGAAACGGTCCTTGATTGCATATTCTGGATGGGCTTTGAAGAGTTCGGAGTCTTCCGAGATCGCTTCCGGTTCGAACCATAAGCCGAATTGGAGGCCGAGTTTATGGATTCTCTTGGATAATCCGTTAAGCCCATGCGGCAGTTTTTTCTTATAGACCGAATAATCTCCAAGGCTTGAATTATCGGAATCGCGATGGCCAAACCAACCATCGTCGAGGACGAAAAGCTCAACCCCTAGTTCCTTGGCTTTCTTGGCCAAGGACATGATCTTGCCTTCATCGAATTTGAAATAGGTTCCCTCCCAGTTGTTATAGAGGATTGGGCGGGGTTTGAGCGCGAAATTCTCGGGGACGATGTTATTGTTGACGAAACGGTGGAAATTATGGGCTAAACCGTTAAGGCCATCCTTAGAGAAGGCCATCACGGCTTCAGGGGTTTCGAATTCCTCGCCTTCCTTTAGGGATTTCTCGAAGAAGAGGGTGGAGATGCCTGTGATGATGCGGACCTCGCCATAAGAATTGTTCTCGATTTCCTCAAGGTGGTTGCCGGAATAGATGAGGTTAAAGCCATAGCATTCCCCATTAAGATAGGAACACTCCTTCTTCTTCAAAATGAAGAAAGGCTGGTTATAATCGGTTGAGGAACCGGTGAATGAGCCAAACGAATAACGGAGTTTATGAATGGGCGCGACGTCTTTATTCCATTCGCCCGCCCAGTTGCCGTTAAAACTCACGAGTTCATATCCCCTATCGTCAAGGACGAGTTGGAGGGAGGCGATTTTCTTGATACGCATCTCCTCTTTTCCCTTGTTCCTAAGGATTGCGTAACGCCCGATGACGCCCGCTTCCTCATAACAGACATAATGGAGTTCCAGTTCTGCTTCCATCGCTTCGTCTTGAAGCAAGATAACGAGTTCTTGGGCTTTGCCATGAGGCGTAGGATAACCGTTTTTCTTCCTGTGTTCGATAATCTCAAAGGAAAGGAAGCGGAAATCATAGACCGCGCCTTTATCCCCATCGATGATGATCGAGGGGTTGTTGTAATCGCCTAGAAGAGGCGTTGAGAAATCGCTAGGGATATCGTTAAGGGATATATTCGGTCCCTCTTTCTCAAGAATCGTCGAACGGCCCCTCGTGGCTCCATAGGTATGAAGGATAGGGGTGAGGTCGATATCATCCGATAGGCGCTTACCGAAATATTCGGTGGTTACTTTTTTCAAAGTCCTAACGGATAGGACGAGGGTCGAGGAAATGGTCGAAAGGACGAAAAGGTCATCTACGTGTTTAATCATAGATAAAGGTTAACACGTGGGAAGGCTAGAAGGCTAGAGGAAAAGGCCGTCGCGAGGACGGCCTAATCAATGAACAATCGTTATGCTATTCGTAGAAAACGACAACGGTGGTGTTGGCTGACGCGTTAAATTTTTATGAATTTTGGAAACGAAAAAACCATTATGAGTTTCCATGTAGTTACATCAGCAGTTCCTTCTTTAGGCATAAAGAAAGGACCACCCTTTCGGATGGTCCAATCGATCGATTTTGGGTTACGGATTAGTCGAGGTCGATGATCCCGTTAGGTCCGAGATCCCACTGGGGGAAGCCGGAAGCGAATTCGCGGGTATCCTCAACGAGGGGGACTTCTTCCTGTTGGTCGAGAGCGGCAACGTCTTCAGCGAAGGTCTTTGCCATCTCGGCTTCGAAATCGAATTCTTCGGTCGCGTTATCGGCGCCAAAGTTGATGGTATCTAAATTATCAGGCATTGTTATTTCCTCCTAATTTACTCGGCATCATCGCCAACTGGGGTTTCTTCTTCCTTAGCTGGTTCTTCTTCGACCGGAGCCTCTTCCTCTGGGAGAGCTTCTTCTGGGACTTCGTCAAAATTGTCTGGGGAGACATATTCGGCGTCTTCACTCGGTTCTTCCATTGGGGCTGGTGCAGCCTCTTCATCGCCATAATCGTGGACGATGACATCGGTATAATGAGGATTACTTTCGAAGGCGGCGATCATCGCATTGGCTTCAACGCGGGCATCAAGAGCATCGTTGACGACATTGATCGCACCGTCACGGTGGGAATCGTAGAACTTCTTGATTCTTTCGCGCTTGGCGGCGTTATCGGCAAGCATCTGCTTACCTTTCTTACGCATGCTCAAACCGATGAAGAGAGGGATGAAGAGAAGGATGAAGAAGAAACAGGCAATGGTACCGTTTTTGATCTTCTTGTTGGCTTCGTCATCGGTGACTTTGGCGACCGCGGCATCACGTTCGGAATCGTATTTCTTACGGATGCTTCCGACGATTTCGTCGCGGTTTTCGGCGTTCTTGGTTTGGGCAGACCAATCGAATGGGATACCGTTATCGATCTTCGCCGGTTCTTTGAAGGCGAGGTCGATGGTCTCTGGATAGGTCGCTTTGCCGTTTTCAAGGAAGTCGACGTAGGCGTTTTCGATGTAGGGGCGGAGGAGGAAGATAGCGGTCTTCTTCTCGGAGAGTTTTCCTTCGCCGTCTTCATCGGTATCTTCGCCGGTGATGGCTTCGGATAGCCTCATCGCGAAGTCGACATCGTCGTCTTTACGGCGTTGTTTGATCGCGTTGACGAGGTTTTTCGCGCGGTCTTCGTCGCCTTGGAAATCCTTGACCTTCTGGAGGTAGAATTCCTCGTCGCGGAGATCGGCTTCGCCTTCTTCGTATTCACTGACGAGCTTCTTTAATTGCTTATCGATCTTCTCAATGAGTTCGTTGGTGTCGACGACACTGTTGACGATACCAGTGATGGAGCCTTTGATACCGTCTTCACGGGTGGAGGCTTGGATACGGCCAATGTATTTGTCGATCTCGCCATATTGGGCGGAAAGACGCTTCAAGGCTTGGAATTTCGGGTTCTCATAGACTTGGACGTATTTTTGGAAATAGTTGTTCCAATAGGCCCTTTGTTCCTCGGCGAAGGTTGGCTTCTTGGCGATGAGTTCGGACATCCAGTAGGAGACTTGCTCGCCGCAGATGTTGTCTTTGTCGTTTCCGAAGACGCCATTGAAGTAAGCGTCGACGAAGGCGATGATCGAGGAACGCATCTTGAGGACGTTCTGTTTGGAGAAATAGAGGTTGAGCCACTGGAAGCAGACGTCGCTATAAGGAAGGTTCTTCGCGGCACGGCCGGCATTGACACGCCTTGTGATAAGGGCGAAGAGCAACGCGGTTTTCTCGGTATCACGCTTAAGGGCTTCCTTGATGCCGCGCTGAGCGAGGGCCTTATCGTCTGATAACCAAGCGGAAAGGGCGACGAGGGCTGGGGCAAGCCAGTATCTCGGGGCGGAGATCATGAATTGCTCGGTGATGCGGCTGACGGTGTTCTTCTTGATGAGTTCAAGGTCGCTCGCTTCGAGAATACCAAGCATGGCTTCACGAACTTCCTTCTGGGCGGAGAACTTGTCTTCGAGTTCCTGCCTAACGCGGATGATTTCGGTAATCGCGCGTTGGAGGTTCGCGGCAAGCGTTTGACGGCGGTCCATGTCGATCATGAACTTGTGAAGTTGCATCAACTTCTCGGTTGTCTTGCGTTTAAAGGCGTCGAGCTCACGCGCCGTCGCTAAGACGTTTTTGTTGATGATCTCGAGGTTGTTATCAATATGCCTGGTAACGCCTTGCATGACGTCTTGGACGGCGGAATAAACCTTCGAGTAATCAACTACTACTCTGACTTCTCCATCTGCCATTGATTATTGGCTCCTTTCTAAATATGGGGAATGTTTTTATCTCTAGCGAAAATCGCTAAAAACCTAGGTAACAGCCTTATTGCAAGGCCGCGTCGAATTTGGCTTTGACCTGTTTGAAGCCCGCCTGGAATTTGACCCTCATCTCGGGGTTGCCGATGTTATCGTAGATCTTCCCGATTGGAATGATGACGTCGTTATAGATCCTGGTAGCCTTTGTCTTCAAATGGAAATCATTGGCGACGAGGGGGGATTCCGGATTCTTGGTCATCGTGTAATAAAGAGACATCCAGAATTTGGGGGTATAGGCCTTAGCCGCGAGTTGCTGATAGATATTCGCAAGCTGCGGGGTGAACCAATTGAGGTTGCGGCGAAGTTGGACACAGGCGGGGCTGAATTTTTCCATGAATTCGGCCGCTTCCTTTGGATCATCGTAATCGAGGATCTTTTGAAGGATCTCAGGCTCATATTGTTGCATCCTTGGGATGGTATGAAGCATGAGGTCTTTGAATGTATCCTCGTCTTCGACATCGAATTCGAAGTCGGGAAGCCTACCCTTAAAGACGCGGGTCATGGCCGCGGAATCCTTAACGTCATCGATATAGGCGTGATAGAACTCGATGATGAAAAGACTCGTGAAGTTATTGGATTCCTGAGCCGCGACCATTTCGGCCATCGACTTGGCGGATTCAAAGTTGCCGCTGAGGAAGAGTTTGACAGCTTCATCCAAATTGGCTTTGGCGTTTCCAGAGACCGTGGAATGGCTTTTGGCGATGACGGAAGTCGTGCCGCACCATTCGCAGGAATAAGTACGTTTCTTGCGGTCATGGACGCCACCGCCCATACCGCAACATGGGCAAACTAATGCATCAATTTCCATAAATGATTACCTTAGTTTTTCATCATGATGATCTGATTGCGCGTCTTGAGTAACCTGTTGACTTTGTCAATGGCTTTGAGGATATCGTCCTTCCTTTCGCCGTCTTCGATGATGGCGTCAAGCTGGGCGATAGCTTCTTCCAAGTCGGCTTCGGCTTGGACGGATTCGGGAACTGACCTGGAGGAGGAATTCTTGACGGTGTCGGCGAATTTCTCGACGAGAGCGTTGATTTCCGCATCGGCGGAACGGTTCTTCAAGGCGATGGCTTTGGTGGTCATCATGCGCCAATCGAACATGCGGGCTTCTTGGGCCGCACCCTGTCCTTCTAGTCTAGCAAGGACCTTGAAGGCGACGAACCAAAGCATCGCGGCGAGGACGAGGAGAATGGCGTTGAGGACTATTGGAACGACGATGTTCTCCTGGTTGACGCACATGATGATGGTGTTCATGACGAGGCTGATGAAGAGATAGACGGCTGGAATGAAATAGACTCCAGCAAGGGCAACGCCGGAAGCGGCGCCCGCCTTTGGACGGATGAAGGTGGTCGCGGCCATGAGGAGGAAGGCGACGTTAATGAAGGCGAAGCCTAGCCAGCAATCGGCCCTAAGACCAACGATGCGCTGAGGATTACCAGTCGCGACGATCGGCCAGAAGATGATGTGGAAGAGAAGGAATAGAAGGCCGATGAGGATGAGGCCTAAACGTCCGGTAACGAATTTTTTCATTTTTGATTCTCCTATTTATATAGATATATAGATATAGATTAGGCGTGTTAGGCGTGTCTTATAGCTTCTTGCCGCAGTTCGGGCAGAACTTGGCGCCTGGAGCGAGTTCGGTGCCGCAATCTGGGCAGGCTTTGGTAAGTTTTTCACCGCAATTGGGGCAGAACTTCGCGCCTGGGGCGAGCTCAGCGCCACACTTCGGGCAGAATTCGCCGGACTTGCGTCCGCAGTTCGGGCAGAACTTCGCGCCTGGAGGAACTATGGTGCCACAATCTGGGCAGGCTTTGCCTTCTGGGGCAGCGGCAGGGGCCGCTCCACCAGCTGGGGCTGCTCCGCCTGGGGCCGCACCCATGGTGCCCATGGTTTGGTTAGCCATTTGACCCATGGCTCCACCCATGGCGCCACCCATACCAAAGCCAACGCCAAGACCCATCATGGATCCCATCGTGGCGGTATTTCCGGCGGCTTCCTTCATAACACCGAATCCGGCTTCCTGTTGATAGGTGTAGCCTTCACGTGCACGCTTTGCGGCGAGAGCTTCGGATTCGACGGTCATCGCGGCGGCTTGGCCCTGGGCTTCGATCGCCGTGGTGGCACGTTTGACCATCGCTTCGTTGATAACGTCGAGGTCGGAGTCGAGCAACTTGATGTTGACGACGGAGAAATTGTCGATTCTAATGCCGAATTTATCGAATTCGGGGGTCATCCGCTCTTGGAGGGCCTTGGAGACTTCGGTGTAATGGCTCGCCAAATCGAGGGTGCAGATCCTCTTTTCGCCGATGACTTCACCGAGGAGGTTCGCGAGGAATTCCTGGATCTTACCGCGGAGATAGGCTTCCAAATCGCCTTTGGTGAACCTTTCGCGGGTACCATTGACTTTGTTGAAGAACTTGAGGACTTCAACGCCATCGATGTCATCGTTGTTGATGTGGGCACCGAAAAGACCAGCGGCGCGGACACGGACCCTGATACCGAATTCTGGATCCCTGACCGGAATCATGTCGGCGGTGCCGAACTTCATATCCATCAACGTGACGAGGTTGATGAAATAGATCTTGGTGGAATAGATGGGCTCACCGTCGCTGACGACGTTGAGGATCTTCTGAAAGAATGGGGACGAGGAGACCTTGCTATCGTCCATCCTGTGGAGGCCAGGCGCCCAAACCTTGGTTTCGCCGTCATTGACGAAGATCGCTACCTGGTTAGGGGCGACCTGAAGTCTTGCGGCTTTGCCAAAATTCTCGATTTCATGACGGTAGACGATAATATCGTTACTCGCGGCGTCACGAGGTGCGTACTCAATCTTCTCTACTGTATGAGCAGCGCGGATGGCATCACCAGCTAGTTTTAGTAATCCCATAGAAAACTCCTTTGTATTTGTTGTTAGGCATTTTGCCCATTGGTTCCTTAATTTTATCAAATATTTAATCACGCGCACAATAGGATATGAACTTGTAAAAAAATGTTAGTTTCCAGATTTAATCAATTTATTGATTATATTAATATGAAAATTAATATGAAAACTTGAATGGCACTTCGAGTTTCCAAAAAATTAACCAAAAAAGTGTGACACTTTTGTGACGCTTGTAGGAAGAGATGGCAAATCCGGAGCCTCTTAACATGTTGGGAAAAAAGTCTATGATTATCAACGTTAAAAACCTTATGGAGATTTCATTATGAAAAAGAATCTGATCCTATCCGCCTCCTTCATCGTGACGATGGTCGGCGGTTTATTGACTTCCTGTGGAAAACCTTCTGAATGCAGTTGCCCAAGCAGCGAAAGCAAGACAAGCGAAGTCGTCCCTTCAACCGAGACCGTTCCTTCAAGCGAACCATCTCCGGAAAGCAGTGAATCTACTTCCTCTGAGGAGACCCCCTCCTCCACCACTTCTATCGCCCCCTCCCCAACCGTTGAGGTGGCTTTCAAGGCGGAGCCGATCCCCAATAGGCCAAGATTCAAACTCTTCTTTGAGTCAGACGACCAAATCGATAAGATTTCCGTCACGGTTGCTTATAGGAAAGTCAATTCCAAGACGACCGTTTTCCATCTCGATCAATATGACCTCATGAAGGGTTGCATCGAAGTCGAGGGCAATTTCGGCATCAATAACGTAACCGCGATTGCCTATTCGGACGAAGAATTCTCCGAGAAGAAGGAAATGGAGGTCAAACTCTCCGCGAAGGAATACAACATCTGCCCACTTATCGCGACCGTTCCGGTCACCATCTATTCGCTTTCCTTCCCTACCTATACGAACAATTACCAAATCCCGACCCTCTTCTATTTGGAAAGAGGAACCGCCTGGGATTATTCCCATCTTCCTGAAAATACCTACGCCATCCCGCTTTATAACAAAAAGGAACTCCTTGAGACCAGAAGGGGCAACTATCAGGAAAGGGCGGCCGATTACGTCAAGGAACTCTATAGCATCGATAGCACTTCCAAATTCAATTTCTACGTCAACGACATGTGGTGCGACGCTTGGTTCATGAGCGTTTATCCGCTTAAGATGCCGGAAGAGCAATTCACCGTCAAACTCCTTTCCGACGGAACCTGGAGCTATTCCTGGTTCAATGGCCTCTTCAATATCGCGAAAGGCCAGGATAACCGCACCAGATTCCAAGGTATTTGGGAAAGAGCGAAAGCCAAGATGAAGGAAAACGGGGACTTCAAGAGCGAATACCTTGAAGGAACCGCCTTCAGAAACCTTCTCCTTGCTTGGATCGAAGACGCTTCCTTGAAGGGAAGGGTTACCTGGCTCATCAATAGAATCGACACCATCCAAAGCGACGACTATCCCGAAATGAAGCAGCTCATCGCCGATCTTTATGCGGAAAATACCATTCAAAGGTTCAATTTCGGCACGATGTATAGCAACCTATCCGACGAGGATAAAGGCGTCGTCAAGGCTTTGTATAACCTCGGGGACTACTTCTCCTCAAGCACCGAGAAGGGCCATACCCCGGTCATTGCCTTGGGCACGAACAAAGAACCTAACTTAGAGGAATTCCTCAAGATTTCCCAGGATGTCTTCGGTGAGACCTATGACCTCTATTACAAGGGTCACCCAGCCCATCCAACCTATGATGGCGACCCGAAGATCCAGGTCTTTGAGAAACTTGGCGTTGAGGAACTTCCGGCTTCTTTAGCCGCGGAACTCTTCTATTATTTCTATCCCGAGAACGTCAAATACTGCGGTTATGGTTCTTCGACCTTCACCAATGTCGGCGACGATCCATCCGTGCTCGTTTGGAATGAACGTTATGAGACTAGGAATGCCTCCTATGGCGACAATATCGAATATTTCGTGACCACGGTCGACGGAAACGACGCCAAATACAAGAGCGTCGTCACAAACGCCGATCACAGTTTCTTCCTCGTCCAAAACGTCGATAACCTCGAAGGCGAAATCTTCAAATCGGTCACCGCGTATGAATTCGATGACGTCGAGATGGTCGGAAAACAGATATTCGATTACGACAGTCAAACAAGTGCCTACGTCGCTAGACCAATAAACGGATAAGCATGGCCAACATAAAAATATCCAAGGCCAAGATAAACGAATCCGACATCACCGCGAAATGCTTTAGGAGATGTCTTTCCTCCTTGCAGGAATCCTTTTCCGCTCGCCTAAACGAAGACAAACTCCTATCGAATATCCAAAATGAGGAAACCATCATCATAAAGGAAGACAAAAGGGTTTATGGGGCCTTGAGATATACCTCTTTATGGGGAGAAGCCATATTCGGCAAGGAAACGACCTACCAAAAGGAATCGTCCATCCTCGAATCCTTTCCCTATAACGAAGAGGGAGTCACATACATCGATTATCTTTTCGTCGACCCGAGTCTGCGTAACAAAGGGCACGGGACGACCTTGATGAAAGACCTCTTCCGTAGGCATGAGGAGGATTCTTTCCTCATCGTTCTATTTGAGGATGATGAAATCAGATTTTTCGAAAACCTCGGCTTTAGGCCTTTAAATCAATTCATAATCAATTCGAAAAACCCCTTAAACGGTGGTCGAATTTACGTTAAGCCTTTCATAAAAGAAGGCATATGCAGTAATCCCGCGTTTTAAAGCTGGCTATGATATAGCTTCGCGAAGAAGCCGTTTTGCTTCAATAGTTCGTCGAACGTTCCCCTTTCGACGATGACCCCTTTATCCATGACGAGGATCAAATCGCTGTCGGCGATTGTCGAAAGGCGATGGGCGACGATAAGGCTTGTTTTCCCTTTGCATAACAAAGCAAAGCTTTCGCTTAATCTAATCTCCGTCAACAAATCGATATGGGAAGTCGCTTCGTCAAGGAGAAGGACATCTTTATCAAGAAGGAGGACGCGAGCAAGGTTAATCAGCTGCTTCTGCCCCTCGGACAAACCATCGTTCCTTCCGACCATCGTGTCGTAGCCATTTGGCAATGCGCGGATAAAATCGTCCGCGCCCGCTTTCTTCGCGGCTTCCATGATTTCCTCCCTGGAGGCATCGGCTTTTCCTAAGGCGATGTTATCCGCGATGCTCATCGATAGGAGCAAGGCTTCTTGTAAGATGACTCCTTCTTTTCCCCTTATGGAATCAATCGAGAGGGCGGAGAAATCCCCTCCGTTAAAATGGAATGAACCGCTTTGCTGATCGTAAAAGCGCATCAAAAGAGAGAGCAAGGTGGTCTTCCCACAGCCTGTTGGGCCAACCAAAGCGACCTTCATGCCCTTTTCGATATGGAGGTTGATGTCCTTAAGGACAAGGCGTTCCTTGGTGTATCCGAAATCGACATTATCGACGGTTAACGAGGTAATGGGTTCGTTAATTTCTTTTCCTTCCTTGTTTTCTAACTTGAGGTTGATGCCTTCTTCGATACGTTTAACCGCGACGGAAGCGAAAATCATGTCGCTACCCGCGTCGGCAATCTCGTTGAAGGGAGCCATGTATTGATATGCGTAAGATAGGAAGGAAGCTAAAGCCCCAACGGTGAAGGCTCCGACAAAGGAAGGCTTCTCGATAAGGAAGATAACGCCAAGAAGGATAAGAACGGCGTAAATCGTGTTATTCACTAACCTCGTGGAGGGGTTGATTAAACTCGCGGCGAAGGAGGCTTTGAAATTGCTCTTCCTGAGGGTTTTGGCCTTTTCCTCAAACTCCTTCTCCTTATCTTCCCATAATCCGTAATCGTTCACCGTTTTGGCGTTATTCAGGCATTCGAGGGTGAACGCGGATAACTCGCCCAAGGAAGCGTTTTGCTCCGTGAAGGAATTCGCGTTCTTTTTGGCGATGAAGCGGCTTACCACCATCGATAACGGGGTGAGGACGATAACCGCGGCCGTTAGGATTGGGGAAAGGATTATCATGAAGACCACAGTTATAAGGATTTGGACGATGCCTTCGTAAAGAGCCATTACGCCGGAAAGAAGGCCGCGTTGGACCGTATCGATATCGGATAGCATCCTCGATAGCATGTCCCCTTGTTTATACGAATCGAGGGAGGAGATGTCCGCGTTAAGAATCGCGTCATGAAGCTTATTACGCAAATCGAAGAGAACCCGTTCGACGAGTCTTCCCGAAAGGAAATCGAAGAAATAACGGGTGATGGCCCCGAAGATTAGAAGACCCATAATCGTGAATAGATATGGGGTCAAATCCTCAAAAACGAAACCTTTGGAAAGGATGTCGATGACTTTGCCCGTAAGGAAAGGAATCGCCATCTTCGAGGAAATCGATAAAGCCGCGAAAAGGAAGGTAAAGGAAAGATAGAGGCTATGACCTTTGAAAAGGCGGAACAAAGTCTTCAAGGAGGAGAACATCTTACATCTGCCTCCTTTGGATATCGTTGACCTTCGCGTAGAAATCGCAGGTCTTCAGCAATTCTTCATGGGTCCCATAGGCGTAGATCCTTCCGTCTTGGAGGACGATGACCTTATCGGTGGAAACGAAGGAGGAAACCTTTTGGGAAACGATGAAGGTCGTGGATTTCGAAGCAAGAAGGGAATCCCTCACGCGTTTTTCGGTAAGGTTATCTAGCGCGGACATCGCATCATCATATATGGCGATATCCGCTTCTTCTAGCAAACTCCTAGCAAGTAAAAGACGCTGCTTTTGCCCACCTGAGAAATTGCTCCCCTTATCCTCGACTTCATGGTCTAGGCCATCTTCATAATCGAGGACGAATCCTTTGGCCTGCGCCTTTTCCAAAGCGAGGAGGATCTCCTCATCGGAGAAAGACCTTCCTAAGGAAATGTTGTCCCTAATGGACCCGCGGAAGAAGCCCGAAGAGGCCCCGCAATAGGAAATGGATTTCTTTAAGGAACTTAACTTATAGGAAGAAATAGGGGACCCATATATCGATATTTCTCCTTCGGAGGGATCATATTCGCGGCAAAGAAGACGCATCAAGACGCTCTTACCGCTTCCTGTAGCCCCAAAGACACCAATCTTCTCGCCTTTCTTCACCGAGAAGGATATGTCATCAAGAACGTTCTTCTCTCCGCCGAAGCCCTTGGAGACGTTTTTGAAGGAAACGATATCCCCTTCTTGGCATGTGACTTCCTTCTCTCCTTCTAGGAGATTGGTCTCCTTGGCCAAGAAAGCGTCGATACGTTTTTTGGAGGCATAGGCCCGACTTAAGACGGTCAAAAGGCGTGTGAACTGCAAGAAAGCCGCCAAAGACTGGGTCAAGTAATTGATAAGGGCAACGCCAACACCCACGGTAAAAGGCATATTGGCTTGTCCATTTACCCCAAGAAGATAAAGGACGAATAGGACGCCCGCGTTAGCAAAGGCGAAGGTGAGCGGATTCGTTAAGGAATTGATTTTCACAAGGAGAATCGCCCTCTTACGGTATTTGGAATCGGCTTCGAGGAATTCCTCCTGCTGTTTGCTTTGCCGATTGAAGGCCCTGATTAGCCTTCTCCCTGTCAAAGCGTCTTCCCCAAGAATCGATATACGGTCCAACTCGTTTTGGAGTTTGCCATATTGTTTAGGGGTTAAAAGGATGACCGTCGCGATCGAAATCGCGCAGAAGACCATCGCGACCAAGACGATCGTCCCGCCTATTGGGGAAAGGATGAAGGAAGCGACTATCGAACCTATAAGAAGGAAGGGGGCCCTTGCTAACAAACGCATGAACATCATGACCCCGTTTTGGACGGAAAGGGCATCGCTTCCCGCGAGGTTAAGGGCTTTGTTACGACCGAATTCATCGAGTTCGCTAGGAGAAAGCGAAGTAATCTTCCTAAAGATCAGTTTCCTTAAATCGTATCCGTAATCGCTTGAGGTTTTCGAGGCTACGTATTGGGTAAGCATCGTAGTCATGAAACCGACTAAGGCCAAACCAAAAACAAGGCCGACCAAGCCAAGGGCATATCCTTTATCCCCATAATTCGGGCCCGTTTCGGTTAAGGCGTTATCAATGATCAAGGAAACGATTATCGGAACGAAAAGTTCGCATACGCATTCGACGAGTTTGAGCATAGGGGCCAAAGCCACTAGGAAGGCCTTGCCCTTTAAAGGCGTTAAGGAAGTAACTTTCTTCATTCCTCGTCACCGTCTTTGTCTTTTTGGAAAACGATCCTTCCGATCTCCGCGTTTCCTTGGGGTGAACCAACGAGGAACACCCATTCGTTATCGCGGAACTCAATGTATTGGAAGAAAGAGAAGGAAGGGTCGAAATCATAGGAAGCGACATTGTTCAAGGTGAATGAATGGGGTCCATCGATCGTTTCTATCCTTAAAGAGGAACAATCGATGAAAGGAATCATGAGCCCTTCCGCGATTTGGCAGGAGAGGGTCTTCCCGATTGGATCGTAATCGCCGAAATGGATATAAAGCGGACCGATGTTATAGGAAAAATCAACGAAGGTATCGAACATCGTGTTCTCGTCGAGGATCATCTCATCGCTTTTGACGCCAAACATTTCGGCGGCGCTTGCAAGGGTATCTTTGACGTGAACGGCGAGTTGGTCTCCGCTACTGATAAGGTCTTCGTAATTCTTCCCCAAAGCGTATTTGGCCAACAAGGCATAACGGACCGCGGAACGAGGATCGGCGCGATGGCTTCCTTCGTCGATGAGATAGCAAGAAGAAAGACGAATGAAGAAATGGCAATAATCGTTGGGGTTTTCCCCGTTTCCCCAAAAGAATTCGCTGATGGCCATCGGCAGCTCGGATTCAAGGAGGGAAAAACCGTAATCGAAATCTTGTTTTACCCCGATTCCGGCCATATAGAAATCACTGAGGATGCATCTTCCCAAAAGATTGCCTAGTTCGCAGGCTTTTCTAGCCCATTCAAAGGCCTTCCTCCTCTTGTTGCTCGGAGCGAGTTCGTCTTCGACCATGACAAGGAGACTCGCCCTAAGGCAAAGGATCTCCGGAACAAGGTCGAATTCCTTTTCCATGGCAATAGACAGAGCAAGGGGGACGTTCGGCTGATGGAATTCGGTTCCACTCGCGGTTATACGGATTAGGCTAGGGATATATTCGATATTCCCGGTATTTTTGAAAAGGGAAGTCGCATATTCGAAGAAAAGGTTATCCGCTTCTTCCGAGGGGGTAATCTCATGACGGAGGTAGGAGGCGCAGAACCTTTCCGCCTCCGCGTTACGAGTTTCCTGAGGAAGGGAATTCCTTAGGTATTTTACAATCGGGGACAACGTCTTTTTGTCGAGCCCCTCCATCGCGGCATCACCGATGACATAAGGGGATCCGCAACGCGGGCATCTTGCCGAGGTCGCTTCGTTTTCGTTGACCCAATCCTTGACTTCGCGGGCATCGAAAATCGACGAGCAAAAAGCGCATCCGCATTTTTTGCTGCGGAGGATATCAATTTCATTGCCCTTGGTGTGGGCAAGGATTTTCAGAATTTCCTCTTTCTTCATGCTTCGTCCCTATCGCGAGTGCATATCGTAGCATAAAAGGCGCGCGTATGCATCATGTTTATGCTGGCGCTAGCGAAAGGGAAACAATGGTCCTAAAATATGGGCAGGAGATTGCGAATATGAAAATAGTCCTAGATGCATTAGGCGGCGATAACGCCCCAAACGAAATCCTTCTTGGAGCCGCGGAGGCTTTGAAAAAGGAAAGCGATCTCGAGCTTATCATCGTCGGAAGAAAAGATGAAATCGAAGCCAAAATCAAAGAGGAAGGCGCTGATTTGAGCCGCGTGGAAATCGTCGAATCCGATGAAGCGGTCCTCAATACGGACCATCCCGCCTCTTTCTTAACGAGCAAACCGAAATGCTCTTTGGCCATGGCTTATGATACCGCCAAAAACCGCGAAGACGTCGGTGGAGTCGTTACCGCTGGGCCAACCGGAGCCGTCCTTAGCGGAGCTATCTTCAAATTAGGGAGGCTTCCTGGAGTCAAAAGGCCAGCCCTCCTTGCGACGATGCCCACTGAGAAAAACGGGGAGCTTGTCAGACTGCTTGACGCCGGGGCCAACATGGATTGCAAACCAGAATACCTCGTCCAATTCGCCGTCATGGTCAACGCCTATTTGAAGGGCATCGGACTCGAAAATCCTCGCATCGGTCTCCTTAATGTCGGGGCCGAGGAAGGAAAGGGGAATGCCTTAGCCAAGGAAACATACGACCTTCTAAAAGAGGCGGACCTTAATTTCGTTGGCAACATCGAAGCCGACCATGTCGTACATAACCAAGCCGACGCGGTTGTCTGCGATGGTTTCTGGGGAAATATCTTCGTAAAGACAATCGAGGATACCGCGTTATGGATTTCAGGACTTTTCAAAGGCGTCTTCTATACGAACATCCTAACCAAACTCGGGGCCTTGACGATGAAGAAACATCTCGGAAAGATTAGCGAACTCATCAAGGCCGCGAAGAAGGCTAGCGCCCCGCTTCTTGGGGTCAAGAAACTGGTCCTCAAGGCCCATGGAAAGGCTAAGCATGACGCGATTTGCCTCTCCCTCCTTGAAGCCCATGACCTATTGAAGAAGAACATCCAGGAAACAATTGCCAAAGCTATCGACGAGGAAAACGCCAAGCTCGCCGCGAAACAAGAAGCCTAAACCAAAAAACCTTCATCCATTGTGAATGAAGGTTTTCTTTTACCAAACAAAGTTTGATTTGAGGATCTCGCCATTATCGATGAGGATGTCCTCACCCGTCATCGATTTGTTTTTGGTGACGAGGAAATAGGCCCATTCGGCGATCTCCTCAACCTTGGCCCACTTGCCAAGGAGCGATTCGCCAATCGCCTCTTCCTTCTTCTTCTCGTCTAGAAGGACTCTGTTGTTGCTTTCCGTTAGAACGCCTCCAGGAGAAATGGTGTTAGCTATACCTCCATAGGAAGCGATACGCGAAGCTAGATTCTTTGTATAGGCGACGACCGCGGCTTTCGAAGCGACATAATAAGGGAATTCCGATCCATTACGCGCGGAAGCACTTGCGATGTTGAGAAAGACCTTCGGGGAATTCGCTTTGAGATAATGTTCGGATAGCCTAATCGTTCCTAAGGCATTGGTCTCGATATCGCTTTCCCCTTCGTTGGAGACACCCGCGTTATTGATAACCGCTTCCAACCCCATGATTTCCGGATAATCCGCTTCACGAACATCATGGATGAAATGGATGTAGTTAGGATGCTCTATGGAAGAAGGCAGAAGATCCATGCCATAGACTTCATGGCCTTCTTGGAGGAACTTCTTGGCAATGGCCTTGCCGATGCCTCTACTCGTTCCCGTTATCAATATTTTCATGTATGGGTTCCTCCTTTTTGCTTCTAATCAATTTGAGGTAGCCTTCCCCGACTCCTTCTTTCTCCCATTTTTTGACTACCCTATAGCCAATCGGGGAGAAGATGGCCTCGAAGAGAAGTTCAACAACCGCGCCTGTTAGGGCGCAGACGAAACACTGGGTGATGGTCCATCCAAAGAAATGGAGGGAGACGATAAGGGCAAAGACCAGATTATCGACAAATTGGCCGACAAAGGTCGAGATAAGGCTTCTTGCGTAGAAGCTGCCTTTCCCTTCTCCCCTAAAGACTTTTCCTAGACCGAAATTAAGGAAGTTGTTGGTTAAGGCGGAAACCAAGAAGGCCGCGGAAGAACCTAAAAGGACATACCAAGTTCCCCTAAACGTGCCGTTTAAGGCATTGTTGATGATATCTTCGCTTCCTGGAACGAATGATTCGCCCCACACGCCAGGGATAATCGCGGCGAGGAAGAATATCAAGGCGAGGAAGAGGTTAAATAAGAGTCCGATGACCGTCAGGATGTTAGCGGCCCTTAAGCCGAACCTTCTGATCGTGACATCCATCGAAAGGAAGCACACCCAGGAAAAGAGGATGCCGGCATCTAAGGCCATGAAGTCGAGGGGAAGGTTGATGCTCTTGTTGGCCAATAGGTTCATCCCGATGAGGGATAACAAAAAAGAAGCGACCACAAGTGAGGGCACGCTCCGCATCAACTCTTTGGCCTCTAGAAAAAGGGATTTGAGTTTTTTCACGTCAGTTCTCCTTGTTTTTTATTTCGAAGATGGTTAGGCAAGGAACATCTTCGTGGGCAACTATACAAGCCTTATAGGCAAATAACAACCTCAAAGTCCTTCTTTTAAAGGATAGGATTCCACCAAAGCCCTAAATTCTCCGTCTTCCCCAACGGCATCTCCGAAGTCATTGACGACATGGCGGATGCCTCCGGTGGAATTGCCGGAGAAAGTGACGGTGACGAGGTGTTCCAAATCGATGCCTTCCTTAATTGGGGCTTCGATCGCGCTTTCAAGGAAATCATGGGTGTAATGAACCCAGTATATCCCTATTCCAAGAGCGAAATGGTGGTCGACCCTATCCGCGATTTTATAGGAGGCATATCCGTCTTTTTCGAGTTCACTGTTATACCATTCGTCTTGGGAAGGGACCCTATAAGGGGTCTCCGATTGATACATGATGGTCTCGCCGTATTCGCCAGCCCAATAGGTTTGGTATTCCTCGAAATGCTCGACCATCAACCCATACATGCTGACATAGTCCCCAAGGACCCTTAAACCCGTGTAGGCGGGATTACCATAGGTTTTCCTTCCTTCTTCGCCTTCGCTATCGTTCCAGGCGACGCCCCTAGAATGGTCGGCTCTCCATAACCAAAGGTTATCCCCGATAGTATCGTTGGAGAAGACGATGACGGAATCGTTGACTTCGGTATGGGCGTTCTCCTTCCCGCCGATACGGCAGAACAAATCGCTTAGGACAAGCGGATTATCGCTATGGCGGGTATCGGTTTTTTCCTTTCCGGCCTTTAGAAGATATGAGGAATAAGCCCCAGCATCCAAAAGGATGGAGGAAACCCTAACCCCATCGACATCATCGATCAAGATGGCCCCTTGGTCGTTGCTGTCCTTAACCTGCAAGGTTGGATAACCGATTCCCATGAGGACGGAATTCTCCTTTTTAACGTGTAACGGGGTATCTAAATGGTAGATTCCGGGAGTGAACAATATCGATTTGCCTTGGCTTAGGGCATCGTTAAGGGAAGAGGAATCATCGATTGAAGGCAAGGCCACATAGAAGGAATCAAGCGACTCGCTTCTTCCTTTGCCCATCGAGGATTCATTCCAGGAAAGGCCTTGCGATTCTTTGCGCAAAGAAGGGATGAAGACTTTGTATTCCCCATTATCGACATAAAGGAAGGGGGCTTCGGCCATCTTGGTGGTCTTCTCCAAAATCGAGGTCCTCGAGGTTGATTCGCTCCAGGAATGGGCGGGCATTTGACCGACGCAGCCGGAGAAAACGTAATTATGGCTATTGCCATTCCATTTCCCAAACTCGTCATTGCGGGAAAGCCATTGCTGCTGGGTACGCGATTCGATGCGGATATCGACTTTACTATCCGCAAGGAATCCGCCAGAGCTCCAACCGGAAGTATGGGCCAATGCCAAATTGGTCTTGAAATGACATCTTCTTAAGGACGTCGCCTGCGATACCGCGAATTGGGTGAAATCCGGGAAGGAAAGATTCATGGCGTTGCGCCAAAAAGTGCAGGTCGAATTGTTGTTGCCAAGAACGTTAGTGGAAACATAAAGGCTTCCGACCTCCGTATCGTCTGGGATCATTCCTAGGCCCAAAGCGGAGGAATAATAGCCAAGTTTCATTTCTATGCTTTCATAATGACCAGGAAGGAAAAGGGCGGCGAAACGGTCACTGGAGAATTGCCCTTCGTCCGCGGTTTCCAAGTGGCTATGTCTTTCGTCGATCTCCTCTTGGACCTTGGCTAGGTCATCGTTTTCCTCAATGACGAGGGCGTTATCCCCTAGAGGAGATACGACTTTGCCCAAAAAGATGTCCTTCCCATCTTCATAGGCGGAAACTTTGAAATAACCATAACGGTATGATGGGGTGGAAAAGGAGGAACCCCTTATACCGTTTTTCTCCGTTAAAAGTTGATAGGTGCCATATTTGGTATCACTTCCATAAACCCGAAAAAGAGAATGATCAGGGAAATTCCAAGTTATATGGGCCTTTCCTTCCCTAACGTAAGCGAAGACTTCCCCTTCTTCTAGCGAAAAGGATTCGGATGATGAGGTTGACGTTTCACTTGAAGAAGGAACGTTGCCACATCCGATGAGCAATAGGGCTAAAGGAAAGAGCAGTTTTGTTTTCATGGAATAATTGTAGCAAGCGAAGGTCCGTTATCGTTTTCATCTCACGTCGAAAAACAACAAGGTTGCGGCAAATGGGCCTTCACGGCAGGCCCAAATACAAAATATCTTCCTTTTTGCATCTACTCAAATACTCCCTAACCTTCCTCTTTGGATATATGGTGATGAGCTTATTGACCAGGGCAGTTAGGTTGTTTGGTAGATTAGAACATCTATCGATAACCAATATCATGCTGCTATTCTTATCCTCCAAGTAACTGGTAAAGACACAAAGCCTATCAAGATGGGAACGAATAATTGATACGGTTTTATTAAGATCGTTGAGGCAATTGATGATTTGCAAAGGATCAAGGCCATGAGAGTTGTGAGATCTATGTCTTCCGATTGGTTGCATCAGCTCATAGAGAGTAGAGGCATCGACGTAGAGGTCGTTCTTCCTGAAGATGGTCCTTCCGATGGTTTCGTTCAGCAGGCAGAGGTGGACGTTCCTGAATCGTACGTCGAAATGCCCGCGGTCCTTTTTCGCGTAGTGGTTGAGGCTCTTTACGGCCTCCTCGATGTTTTTGACGTTGATATCATGCCCCATCTGAAAAAAGTTCCTCTACTAACTAATAGTGGTGAAAAACGAAAAACGGCTCATTTTTTTGAAAAAAGTGAAAAACTCGTTTTCTTTTCGGGGGGGTATTGCAAAAAGGCTCGTCCGGTGTATATTGGAGTCAGCCAGCGAAAGCCGTCCTCTTTGCGGCCTCTTAGGCTGGACGCGTTAGAAAAACGTGGCAAAGATCAGGCCAGGCCCATCAAAAGGTACACCTGTGAATGGCAGGACACTGAACTGGGCGATTGGAGCCCTCGGTAGGTGCCCATTTTCTTTTCCAAGGGGTATTGAAACGCCTGTTCCTTGGTGTATATTTAGTTTAGCCAGCGAAAGCCGTCCTCTTTGCGGCCTCTGCGTTGGACGCGTCGGAAAACGTGGCAAAGATCAGGCCAGGCCCATAAAAAGGTACATCTGTGAATGGCAGGACACTGAACTGGGCGATTGGAGCCCTCGGTAGGTGCCCATTTTCTTTAGGTGGCTTTAATTCTTGCATTTTACGCGCTAAACTATGTTTCGGTCAGCATTGCCAGCTTATTTGAGGTAAAATTATGAACTTAATACTTAATATTCTCTCTTCCGTAGCAAGCACCAGCGAAGGTGGATCTTCCAGCGGCTCGGGCGGACAATCTTTGGAATCCTTGAAGAAAATCTTCCAAAGCCCAGTCCTTTATATCGTTTTGGGGGCCATCGTCCTCTTGATAATCGTCGTCTATTTAATCCGTAGGGTCACTAGGTCCACCCCGGAAGCGACGACCATCATCGTCAGGGGAGGACAGATCCACAAGGTCCTCAACGAGCCGAACCAAAAATATTTCCTCGTTCCCTTCCGCGATCATGTCGGGGCAATCATCAGCTCCAAGGAAGCCGAATTCTCTTCCGATAAGCTCTTCATCAACAACGGACCGGACGCTCTTTACAAAGTCCATTACACCTTGACCTACAAAGTAAATGATCCCGTTGCTTTCTATCCTTACGCCGGGAAAATCCAAGACCTTCTCGTTAAGAAACTAAACGATGAGCTCCGTCTTTACGCCGATCAAGGTCACGCCTTAACCATCGTTAAGGATTATAGGGAAAACGCCGCGGAGCTCCTCTCAATCATCAACAAAGCCGTCGAGGAATACCACATCGAGGCAACCGAGTTCAAAATTAACATCATCGAACCTCTTGGTGGAAGACAAGCAGCCTAAAGAACAAACGCCCAACCGCTTGGTTGGGTTTTTCTTTCATTTTAAGGCCCAAATCAATAAGGTTAGGCCTACTTCCTTGAACGGAAGATTTAGCCCTTTCTATAATCAAACTACGAAAAGAGGGCTTTCCCATGAAAAGAAAACCGGTTGTATTGTCTTCCCTGTTGTTGACTTCCTTACTTTTTTCCTGTGGGGGAGTTC
>ONFU01000078.1 GCA_900317165.1 uncultured Erysipelotrichaceae bacterium | reverse complement strand
TTCCTGACCTGTTATGTTGCTTTTGCGAGTTCTCCAAAAATCATAACCCCAAAAGGAAATCCGCAATGCCCACCACATAGGTTCCATCTTGATTCCGGGTTTCGGGAATCGGGTCGCCAATCACAAGGACGTTTTTCGCTTCTCCGCGCACAAAATCGAATGGCCTGAGTTCTTTCTTCAGTACATTCGGATCGGTGACGCTTTGACAAATTTGAACGTAAAGAGCTTCGTACCCTTTCCTCGCCACGAAATCGATTTCGTAATCCTTGCGCACGCTTTTCCCATCTTTATCCTTCCCAACCGTTGGAACCACGCCAACACTTACCTGGTACCCATTGTATAGAAGTTCGTTATAGACGGCGTTTTCCATCAGCTGTCCAATGTCGGGGAATCCGAAGTTCAGCCTTGCGTTTCTTAGCCCAGTATCGGTGAAATAGTACTTTCGCCCCGCCCCAATCAAAGATCTGCCTTTCACGTCATAGCGGGAGGCTTCCGAAAGGAGGAAAGCGTCGGCGAAGGAATCGATGTAACTCTCCACCGTCTTCGGATCCAGCGATGTTTTGCCTGCGCTGCGGAGAGTATTTGCGATTTTCTCAACGGTGATGATTTTCCCGACCAAAGAGGATAAGGCGTCGGCCAATTCATCCAGCGCCCAATCCTTTTGGAACCCATGATGCTCCAAGATGTCTTTGAAATAAGTCGTTTGATAGAGCCCTTTTAGATACTCCTCTTTTTCACTCCGTTGTTTTAGGACCGCTAAAGGCATCCCTCCGTGGAGGAGATATTCGTAAAGAGCCTCCGACTTGGCCCCACCAACATGGGCGTAGTACTCGGAAAACGAAAGTGGCGCCACGTGGATCTGGGTCGCCTTGTCGCGGAACTGGGTGACGATGTCGCTGGAGAGCATGCGGGAATTGCTTCCCGTCACGTAAAGATCGATGTTTGCGACCGAGGCAAGTCCCATGACCACGTCGACGAAGGAAACCGTCTGGGCGTCCCCCTTCTTGGCTAGGACGATCTGTCCACCGGTCAGTTCGGGGTTGACGATTTCAAAGACTCGCTGGATCTCATCTAGGACGACATAAAGAGTGTCTTGCATCCCTTTCGCCTTTTCTCTGACAAAGGTGCTAAGGGTTAAGGGGTTGCGCAGATTCGCATTGGCGTCGTCGTCTAGTTCGACAAGAAGGAATTGTTCTTCTTTCACGCCCAAAGAGATTAAATGGCTTTTGAAGATCTCCTTAAGCAAATAGGATTTACCGCAGCGACGAATGCCAGTGACGATCTTTGGGAATCCATTTCCCATGCCCATTATTAATTGACCTAAATACTTATCGCGTGGAATCATGACTTTCTCCTTTTTTGTAGAATTCTACATTTTTCAGGAAAATTATAATACCGTCTCCAGGCTAGCGCAACGCAGCGCATCACTTGTTGGGAAAACATACTAACGAAAGTATTCGATAAAGATGGTCCAAGGTTTCAATCGCTCATTCGTCTGGGGTTTGAAGCGAAGTGCGTCTCCATCATTGGAGACAGAAACGAACGGTATACAGGTTACATCTGCAGAAAAAAAGCCGATTTTTCGTAGGCTGACTGTAAGCCAAGAAAATGAAAACATTCGATGACATCGAGTGTTTTTACGTTTTGGAGCACGATGCAGGATGGTTTAATCCACTAAGTCATATAAGTATTGGGCGAAATTAGGGAACTAATATGTTTTATAAGGATAAATAAACCTTTTTGGCTTAATGATATAGGTGTAATTTCCACGGTTTAAGGAAGAATAAACGGTGGACGTTTCCCTCAGTGATATCGACTCCAATAAACATATAGAAATCATCCGAAACGATATCGCTAGGAGAAGAAAACGTGACTTCGATGTTATTCCCAAGAATCTCAATGGTTATATCCTGATCATAGGCATTTGCCATCGCTGGGAAGGCTTTATCGACTGGGGCGATTGAGCCGGAGAATTCAATAGGGGAGCCGTCTTCCGTAACGAAGATGGAGGCGCTCGCCTTGTTTTGACGGGAGAGGGTGATGCTACTTGGCCCCGAAACGGTTCCATCATCAAAGGGAAGTCCGCTTGTTGGGGTAACCGAATTCCCGTCTACATAACGTAAATAGGTGACGGAAGAAAAATCGCGGTCACCGAAAATCGCGGTCACCGACATAGGCATTTAACCATACCATGTCCCCGGTTTTCCCGTTTTTTAATGTTGCCTTGAACTTGCCATCCCCAATATTTTGGAATTCGATATCAAGACTTGATTCCCTAAAAGCGGGTTCAACCGCAACGGATATCTCCTCATCGTTAAAATCATAGAACGAGAAATTCGCGTCGGGATCATAAAGGACGAATTCAATCTCTTCCCCTAAGGAGGAGAAATCGTTCTTAGGGATATCGACGCTTAGGAAATTAGGATATTCCTGCTTAACGATGGAGGAAGGAAGATAAGGGGAGATGCTTGACCCATTATTCCTTGAATTATCTATCGCTTGGTTCCCGTTAGATGAAGATAGGGATAAGCCAACCGGTAACCCCACCCCTAAGAAGACCCCAAGAAGGAGGAAAACGATAATCGAGGCCATCATGATATTGCCTCTGTTACTCCACCTACGGGGTTTTGGGGAAGCGATATCCATAACAGGGGGTTCCTCTTTTTCATTTGGGGCGATAAATAATTCAAAGACGGATAACCCTAAGGAATCAGCGATTCTCGTAAGTGCTTGGAAGGAAGGCAACTGCTCCCCGTTTTCATATGACCTTAGGGAACGCGTCGTTATATGGGAGGATTCCGCTAAAGAGGTTTGGGTTAGCCCGCTCTTTTCCCTATAGGCTTTTAACCTAGAGGATAGGTTATCCAAGTCCAAGTCAAATTCCTGATAATGGGTGCCCTCAATTTGTTTAAAGCATAATTCTTGGAACGATACATCAAGGACTTTGCATAATTTATCGATTAAACGTAAATCAAAAGAGGAATCGGTGCTTTCGAATCTGGATATTCCTTGCGGGGTAAAACCTAGACGTTCCGCGAGGTCCTTTTGGGTCATACCCCTAGCCTTCCTTAACGAAGATACATAAAAAGCGAAGGTTTGTTGCATAAAATAATTTTATTCGATGTCTTCTAAGGAAACAACGATATTTCCGCCTGTTTTCAATCTCATTGTTTGAGATTCTAACCTCATTTATTCAATATAATGGCGTTATAACCGATTCCAAATCGATCCTGCAGGACAACCTTCAAATAATAGGAGTAAACCAATGAAGAGTAAACGTTCTGCCATCTCTTTGCATATGCTTTTCTCGTTGATGGAAAAGAAATCCTTCACCGCGGAAAGCATCATGGATGACCTTGATATTTCCCGTTCGTCATTCTTTAGGGCATTAAGCGATTTCCGTTGCTACCTGCTTGAATACCGTCCCGACATCGAGCTTCAATTCGATGAAAGGAAAGATGTCTATTATCTAGATAGATACAATTCGGATTCGCATAATAATTGATACACACATCCTTTGTTCATTATTCAGTTCGAAAACGCTTTGTTATGTAAACTTTATGAAATAAACCCATAGTCTCCAATCTCAAATGTTGGAATGGGATGAATGATTATAATTGGAGGCAAGTCTTGCCATAAATTTGATTGTCTCTATAAATGGTTGCTGCGCTTCATATTCTCTTAATGAAAATGGTTTTAGAAGGATATATTTTATGAACGGTTACAAAAGAAAACAGGCAAGCGCAAAAATGGGGATAACCTTTTTCTTTGGGGCTGGCGCAGAGCAAGGGAAAGAGAATTTCAATATATGTTCGGGAGAAGATTATCTAAAGGAAACCGTTTTAAACGTGTCTGACGAGCGGAAGAAACTCTTAAATAGTATTTTCAAAAAAGTGGGCGGAAACAAAGAAGATAATCATATCAATGCATATCTCACAAAGCACATTAGGAATTTTTCCAAAGCAAACGAACCATTATAGTCGTCCGTGATTCCGAGGAAGAGAAAAAGATAGAAAGATATTGGGGGGACTTCCTAAAGAGGCAAATGTTAAATTCATTTATTTCGCACAAGGGAAGGAAAAAAACAAATCCCCTAAAGCGGTTATGAATGAAGTGTTTAGTTATATTAAAAGAGAATCTATCGCGATGGAAAAGCGTGGAATGTCAAATAGCTAAAATCTAATCAAACTAAAAAAGGATTGTGGGCATCAAAAAATCTAAAAACCTCAGTGAAAGGAAAACGATATGAAAGCAAAAACAAAAATAGTGGGAATCCTGTTAATGATTTTGTCATTGACTTCATGTTCTACTGAAAAACCAGCTGAAAACAAGCCTTCA
Source organism: uncultured Erysipelotrichaceae bacterium (assembly GCA_900317165.1). Lineage (GTDB taxonomy): Bacteria > Bacillota_I > Bacilli_A > RFN20 > CAG-826 > Alloenteromonas. The sequence continues at coordinate 2,813 of ONFU01000078.1, read as the reverse complement.
TCTGAAGATGCGTCAATTTTGAACGTGACTGACGCATATCTCGACGAGTCATCTCTTACTCTTCGTATGCTTGTAGACCATAAAACAGATTTGGTATCGCTTTCTGATAAAGTGGTAGTAACGCAAGGTTGCAATTGGTCTCTTTATCGAGGTGAAACAGAGATTCGAACAAAAATAGCTGCAGGGGCCGATGGCGAACTCAACGATGGCGACAATTTATTCTATATCGTGGTAAGCAACCCTTCCTCTTTGAAAGAAAAAACATACACATTAACTATTCATCGCTCTTTTGCAATAACTGTAAGCTACTACTTTCAAAATTTGTTATTAGATCAAGATAATGCTTATACAGGCTATCCTTATGAATTAAAGAAATTCCAAGATATTCCGGGCTATACTTTTAAGCATTGGACAAACGACGCGGGAGAAACGGTTGAAGTAGAAACACCTTGGGAGAACCTTGTGTTCTATGCCAATGCATCGGCGAATACCTATACAGTAACTCTTAACCCAAACGGAGGCCATGTTTCAAACACCTTAATTGAAGTCGAATATGATCGCGAATACTCTCTTCCAACCCCAGAAAAATTGGGTTATGTTTTTGACGGATGGTATGACGGCAATAAAAGAATCGGCGATAAAGGGGTCTGGAACTATTCTTCTAATCTAACATTAATAGCCCATTGGAACATAATCACATATAAAATAACCTACGTTTTATATGGAGGAACAAATCCAGTATCCAACCCATCAACATATACAGTTCAGTCACCAACCATTAATTTAGCCAGTCCGGTCAAAACTGGTTACGCCTTTGTCGGTTGGACAAACGGCACATCTCTAATAACATCAATCCCAGCTGGCAGTACTGGGGATCTCACTTTGACGGCGAATTGGAAGGGAAATACATATACGATTGTTTTCGACCCAAACGGCGGATCTTGTTCTATATCATCCATCAATGTTATCTACGGGGATTCCTATTCTTTGCCAGCGCCGACTAGAAGAGGTTACTCATTTGATGGCTGGTATAACGGCTCTTCCATAATCAGCAATAGCGGCACGTGGAATTATACTTCCAGCCTTTCCCTAATCGCCCACTGGAGCATCATCTCATATAACATCTATTACAAACTAAACGGTGGAACAAACAATTCTTCTAACCCATTAACTTATACAGTTGAAGACAATATTACACTTTTCCCGCCGACGAAAACCGGATACACATTCGCCGGCTGGTTCAATAATAATGGCAATCAAATAACCCAAATCACAGCGGGCACAACTGGGGCATTGACGCTTAATGCCCGTTGGTCAGCGAATCTAAACATTTTAACCGTTACTAGCGAAGATCCTTCCAAAGGCACGGTGGAAGTAACCTCTGGAAGCGGATATTCGGGCGAGTCTATCACCGTTGTGGCCACTCCAATTAATAACTGTTTCTTCAAAGGCTGGTATCACAAATCGACAAAAGTCAGCAATCAGTCGATATATACTTTTGACATGCCGACGAATGACTATTCCTTGATGGCCCGCTTTCTCACAAAGGAAGAAAAAGAAAAAGAAGAGGAACTTGCTATCAAACACGCCACTAGGCCAATCATATCTGAAGATTCGAAAACTGTTGTTTATGGTTTATACCCTCAAACTAATGTTGATGATCAAAGCTTACTTTTAGAACTTGATTCCTTGACCGAAGCACAATCGAATGGTTGGTATTTGTATAATGAAGAATACTATGCAAAAACGTATGCTTCCCCTCATGAAGACTACTATCAATTCGATAACGGTTCCACAATCGAAAAGAACACAAATTATTGGTTTAAGTGCGAACCAATAATTTGGAATGTTTTATCGAACGATAATGGTATATGCCTCCTATTATCATCAATGCTTCTCGATTGTCATGCCTACAACGATCGGGATTTTATTGGATTGTCCGATGGTCATTACGCAAGCAATTACGAAAAATGCGAAATAAGAAGATGGATTAACGATTACTTTTTCAACACCGCATTTGGGTTGGAAAATAGTCACATCCAAACGACTATGGTCGGCAACGGTCACGAGTATCCACGTTATACCTCAAGTAATACATTTGATAAAGTTTTTCTGTTAAACAAGTGGGATTACAAAAATTCCGCTTACGGATTCCCGGTCGAGGATCACCCAGACGATTGGAGCTATTGTAGCGAGAGAACTAGCAAAACTACAGATTGGGCCAGAGCGAGGGGTTCAATAAGTTTTTCTGGTTATGGTGAATACTGGTCGCGCACACCAGGGCCAAATGGGATGCAAAGTTGCCCAGATAATACTGCGTATGTAATTTGGTATGAGGGCTGGATCGGTTATAGCGGCATTAGTTCCAAAGGGACTAGTGTGCGTCCGGCTATTACGGTTGACATCACATACCAAGAATGAACACCTTGCGCCTAGACCATTCATTGGCCGCCTTTCTTATAATGATGCATATAGCTTCTGGGGGTTTAGAGCAATTGCTTATTTATCTTCTACCAAAATAGTGAAAAATAGTGAAATTGCATAATTGAAAAAGCGGGCAAGACAATGGAATCTTACCCGCTTCACCAAGATCTATTTACTGTTTCTTCGATGGTTTCCTTCTGATGCCCTCGATCTTCGCGCACATGAAGTTGGTCTGTTTGAGGATACCTTCCGGAGTCGCGGAGAATGACATCGTGTTATCCCTTTGGATTCCTAACTTGTCCGCTTCTTTGAAGGTATCGATGTTCGCGGCTTGGAAGATGAATTCCCATCCGCATTTACGTTGCATCTCAATCATGGATTTGACCCTG
>ONFU01000015.1:599-24793 GCA_900317165.1 uncultured Erysipelotrichaceae bacterium | reverse complement strand
GCGGTGATATGAGAGAAGAATTATTAAAAGGTTTAACCGAAGAACAGATCGCTAAATTGAAAACCTGTAAGTCACAAGAAGAAATGTTAGCTTTGGCCAAAGAAGAAGGCGCTGAATTAACTGATGAACAATTATCCGCGGTAAGCGGTGGTCATTGTTTAAACGAATTTGCTTGCCCAAATTGTGGTCAACCAATCGAAAGCGGCACTAATTGCGATAAAGATTACAATTATGTTTGCCCGCATTGTGGCCATCGATTCCATAGACAAAATATAGAAGCATCTCAATCATTCTAATAAATGAAGGTAACCATTATATGAAAGAAGAACTATTAAAAGGATTATCCGAAGAGCAGATCGCTAAAATCAAAGCCTGTAAAAGCCAAGAAGAAATTTTGAAGCTCGCCAAAGAAGAAGGCATTGAATTAAATGATGAACAATTAGAGGCGGTAAGTGGTGGCTGTGGTACTACTACAGGGTATTGGGGATGTCCTTACTGTGGTTATCGTTGGGGTGCTGAGAGTTTAGGATACCCCCGCCTTAGATGCTTTGGCTGTGGCCGTGAATATAACGCCAATGATCGAAAATATTTTAAAATCAATAAGAATTAAATAATTCGTCAAAAAGACATCTATATAAGCAATAGGTATGCTTGCTAAATGATAACGATCGGAGTGAACAATTATATGAAAGATGAATTATTAAAAGGTTTGACGGAAGAGCAGATCGCCAAGATTAAAGCGTGTAAAAGCCAAGAAGAATTATTGTCTTTCGCAAAAGAGGAAGGCATCCAATTAAGCGAAGAGCAATTGGAAGCTGTAAGCGGGGGCTGCACTACTCCGGAAACCAAGCCCATCATTTGTGCAGGGTGTGGTTCGGATCAAGTCGAAAAACATTTTTATAGGGATGCTTTTTTCGGCGAGACCGAGTGCACATGCAAAAAATGTGGCAAATCGTGGATTCTTTAACGAACTGAACTCCGAATAAAACGTTTCTCATAAGCAAAAAGGGGCCAGATATGGAACAAGAATTATTTAAAGGTCTTACTGAAGAACAAATCGCAAAGCTAAAAGAGTGTAAGGGCCAAGAAGAAATCTTAGCCGCCGCCAAAGAAGAAGGAATTGAGCTTACCGATGAACAACTTGAGGCTGTCTCTGGCGGACATTGCTATGATGGATCCCGATGCCCACATTGTAAACAAAACACTTTAAAATCGATTGGTACTTACACTGAAGATGGAAAAGATTGGGTTAGAATGCGCTGCACGAACTGTGGTTATGTGGTGTCATACGATGAAGTTTGATTTTTTAAAACCTAATCCGCCGCTCGTAACGGCGGTTTTCTTTTCGTGTCTCTAACTTACGGCGCAGGCTTTATGCGGTATGAGACCGTTTGCAATGGCGGCAGAATAATATGTCGTTGCAATGATTGCAACCGCAAATTCGATGATTGCGGTGATGGTGTGAGAATTTTTGAATCGTTTCGAAATTCTCTTTTTTGCTAATGATTATTATTTGATATCATGTGTGCGGACAAGGAGTAGCAAATATGAGAGAAGAACTATTAAAAGGGTTGTCCGAAGAGCAAATCGCTAAAATCAAAGCCTGTAAAAGCCAAGAAGAAATGTTGTCTTTAGCTAAAGAAGAAGGCATTGAACTTAGCGAAGAGCAATTAGAAGCTGTTTCTGGTGGCTGCACGGATAGGGAAGGTCTTATTTGCCCACACTGTGGTAGAAGCGATTACTATCAACGTCTATGGGGTAGCACATATGACACTTATGTTTGCAAAAACTGCCATGAATGTTTTTATTACATTAAAGATTCAGGCCAGACAGCGAAGCATTATTAATGAATGCAATCAATATATTTCGGCTCTCCAAATTCTAATCTGGCCAACAACGGCTATCCGAAAGGATGGTCGTTTTCTCTTATTTTGACGTGCGGCAATACTATATATAGTATTAAGACAATAAACATAATCCCTGATGCGGCACATGTCGAAACTTTAGGTAAAACGATTTTATTTTGATAAAATGAAATCATGAAAAAAGACGTCGAATATCAAATAATAGTCGGATGTAACGACCCCTTTTTAAAAAGCGAATATGTTAAAGACCATGAACTAAGCGATATCATTGTCGACTTTTTCGCTAGATACAACATCGATTTTTCATTGTTAAAAATAAATGGCGGTTATTTATATAATGATGGTAGCTTCGTTTTGGAAAATGGAATTTGTGTCGCTATTATAGGTTCAACCGATGAAAAGATATTGAAACTAGCAAAGACATTTAAAATGTTCATGTGTCAAGAAAACGTCTTGGTGATTAAAAACAAAGTAGATACTAAAATAATATAGACATGTATGAAAAAGAAATTTAGCAAAGGTATTAAATACGAAATATATATCGGTATCAAAGATAAAGATTCTTACGAAGAGATTTTAAGTGTCGTAGATTTTAAAAACATCCTTTGTGAGATTTGCACTGATAAAGAAATCAATTTCTCGTTGCTCACTCAAACCGGTGGCTATAAGCATGGTAAAGGCTATACAACCGAGACAAGTCTAAGAATTATCATTATTGGTATCGATGAAAAAGAGATTACCCTTTTAAGTGAAAGGCTTAAAAAGAAAATCAATACCGATGCAGTTCTTATCACAAAATCAGAAATCGATTATTGCTTCGCTTAAGTTTTAAGAATTTACATCTCCAAGGCGCCAAAATGTTACCTTTGGTTTCTTTAGATCAATCCTATGTATAGCCTAGTCTCGTCCATCGCAACTGGATTACTACACTGGGATTGTCACATTTTTGCAGTGGGTAATGCTATATAGTATTAAACAGATAAACATATTCCCTGTTACGGTACACCCCGTGTCAGGGAATAGAATGTATTTAAAAGAATGCAAATTCGTTTGCATTTATTATAAACATAATAATCATTAAAATTTTAATTGAATAGGTGACAGCGGTGCACCGTCAGTGATTTTATTAAATCGGCTATCTATTTTTCGAATATCTTCTTCCAAAACACCAAAAATGATCACATAACAATAGAATTTTCATTAACGAATATTGATTATTTTATTACTTTTGGCTAAAATCTAATTGAATTCGGAAAAAGTCAGAAAGGAACCAAATACTATGTCTTATATTAATAGAGCAATTGAACCACTCTTGATAAAAAAATATCAATCGTACAAAAGCGTAGCAGTCACTGGTGCAAGACAAGTTGGAAAAACCAGAATGACTAAAGAACTATTTCCTGGTGTGAAAAGAATCAATTTAAAAAACCCAAATCTTCTTAACGCCGCTAGTAGTGATCCTCAAGGCTTTATGGAAAGCTTTGATAGACCTTTGTTTATCGATGAAGTTCAGGAATGCCCGGAATTGTTGAGTTCAGTTAAAGATATATTAGATAATGTCTCAACTTATAGTAATTATCTTTTTTCGGGTTCTCAAAAGTGGTCTTTAATGGAAGGGCTATCTGATTCCTTGTCTGGGATGGTTGGAATTATTGAACTAGCAGGTCTTTCTTTGAGAGAAATAAACAGCATAGATTTTAATGAGAGGTTTATTCCAACTGATGAATATATCAAAAATAGAGAAAAGACATTAAAAAAATATACAGACATATGGAAGATAATTCATAGGGGTTTTTATCCGGAATTATATGAACATCCAGAAAAAGATTGGGAAGAGTATTATCAAGATTATGTCAAAACATATATTGAAAGAGATGTTTATAAGATTACCAAGATAAGAGACTACCAAACATTTTATAGATTCTTGGTCTCTGTTGCCGCTAGAACAGGGCAAATACTTGATTACACAAATATCGCTAATGACATTGGAATAAGTGCAGATACAGTCAAACTATGGATTGGTATTTTGGTTAAAACGGATATCGTTTATTTGCTCCAACCATATTATAATTCGCATCTTAACCGTGCAATAAAATCACCTAAGATATATTTTAGAGATACTGGATTAGCATGTTTTCTTACATCTTGGTTGACTCCTGACACTTTGAAAAATGGTGCTATAGCAGGTCATATGTTTGAGACTTTTGTGGTTAATGAAGTTATCAAATCGTTTATAAATGTTGGAAAAGATTATTCAAAATATATTTATTATTACCACGGCAAAGACAAAGTTAAGAAAAAGAAAGTAGACCGTGATGGAAATATAACCGAAGAAAACGAAGAAAGCGAAATTGATATCATCATTGAAGAAAATGGAATTCTTTATCCAATAGAAATAAAAAAAGGAAGTAATCCTACCGCAAGCGATGCTGGTGCTTTTACTGTTTTAGACAAAGACATTGATAAAAAAAGAGGTATGGGTGCAATTATTTGTACAGGTGAATACAAATTAAAATTAAGAGAAAACCTCTTCTCCCTTCCAATTGAATATATATAATCTTTTTATTTAGGATATAGAACAGGAATCCTCGGTTGTTCAACTGCCGAGATGAAAGTGAATTAACTTGTAATATTTAAATACTATAAACATCTTAAATTTGATGAAAATAGTCATGAAGTATACTTTGTGATTTCCCATTTAAGTTTATTTTTAATAAGTTTAAAATAACTTGAACGTTTAATCATGGCGTATTGTTATTGCGGCAGGTATTTCAGATTATAGAGTGAATAAGGACACGACGAAATGTATAAGCGTAAGCACTTATTAAAAGGTGAAGAACTATGACGATGTACGCTAGTGTGACCATTTTAATTGCCCTTTTAATGATAGGAATGATCGTCCATGTTTTAACTTATTCTGGATTTAACAAAACACAAAAAACATGGTTCGTTGTTACATTCATTTCAATTACGGCTTGCGCTGGCGCGGAATTCGCTGTCCACTGTGGCTATTATGATCAAAAATTTGCTATACCATTAACCATTATTACTGTTATTCAATTCAGTTTATCTCCAGTCCTAGCAATGTTATTCTGCGGCGCTTTAGGTTTAAAGAATCAATGGAAAGTGGCAATTGGATTCTTTGCCGTTAGTTTAATTACAGAGATTATATGCGCTCCATTTGGTTGGATATTCTCCTTTGGAGCGGATGGCTATTCTCGTGGTGATGCATTTATCATCTATGAGATTTTCTATTTTGTTTCATTAGGCTATTTAATTGTTTCTTTAATCTTTGTCGGCAGATTATTTAGGCACAGAGATAAAACCACAATCATTATGATTCTTGTTGTTTTGATCGCTGGAATTATTCCAATGACTTTCTTTAAATTGCATGTTGCCTATGTCTCTATCGCGATTGCTTCTTGCTTCTGCTATATCTACTATAACGATTTAGTACAGCAAGACACTAAAACTGAATTAGTGACTAATCAAGAAAAGATTACTAGCATGCAAGAACATATTATTTCTGGGTTAGCATCTTTGATTGAAAGCCGTGATACAGAAACTGGTGAACATGTTATGAGAACCAGTAATATTGTTAAAATAATCGCTGAAGATTCTTTAGCGGTAGGTCTTTATGCGCAATATATTGATGAACATTTTATTTCTTTGATATACACCCTTGCTCCAATGCATGATGTTGGCAAAATAGTGGTTTCTGATCAAATATTAAGAAAACCAGGCAAACTCACCAAAGAAGAATATGAAGAAATGAAAAGACACGCTAGTGAGGGTGGTAATGTTGTAAGAAAAATATTATCAGGCATCACTGATGAAGAATATTTAAGCTTTGCTTCTGATATCGCTACTTACCATCATGAGTGGTGGAATGGTAGTGGTTATCCTAAGGGATTAAAAGAAGAAGAAATACCATTATGTGCACGTATTATGGCTATCGCTGATGTCTTTGATGCCTTGGTGTCTAAAAGATGTTACAAAGAGCCAATTCCATTTGATGAGGCTATTGAATTAATGAAAAAAGAAAGTGGTACACACTTTGATCCAAGACTATTAGAAGTATTTATTAACAATAAAGAAAAATTCCGCGAATATTGTGAAATCAAATAACTATTTTAAAAAAGAAATAAGATATCCTTATAATCAATAAATGTTATGAAGCAAGGAAAAAACAAAGAATAATTCGACATTTGCACAATGAAGGCTTTTGATTCGGCCTGGTAGCAAAAAAGACATTATATTTGTGTTCTAGTAGTTAGTCCTCGCCACCCCATATCAGGGAATAGGATAAGCTTAAAAGATGCAAATTTTCTTTGCATTTATTATATCGATACAATAATTCGTTAATATAAAGTTGAATAGGTGACGACAATATACTGTTTTTTGATTATTCTTGAAAGAATATAATAGCAAGTTATATAACGAAATCGAAAAAAAGGTAGCAATTAACCAAAAAGGAGATTTTATACCAAATATTGAACTGTCGCTAAATTTTTTATAATTAAAAATTGTCGAAAAACATGCAAATATAGTGATTATTTCAATGTCGTTTAAAGGTTTGTGCTTTTCATTATTGGAAAAACCGATATTTCACAGAAGAAAAATATTGGAAAAACCGATTATTTTACCTATAATAACATTGGAAAAACCTGATAAAAGGAGTCTAAACTATGTTTGAACGCAAAATAGAATCGGAATTATATAAATATTATGAAGCGAAGGACAATACAAAAATCCTTATTGTCTATGGAGCTAGACAAATTGGAAAAAGCTACATTATTAGAGAAACAGCTAAAACATCTTTTAAACATTATGCTGAAATTGACTTAAAAGATGATTTTGAAACCGAAAAAAGATTTGCGAATATTAAAACAACAAAGGATTTTTATTTATTAGTCGGATCTATGTTTGCCGGGCTTAACAACAGTGAGGATACAATCATCTTTTTAGATGAGATTCAGTATTATCCGCATTTAATGACAATGCTAAAACCTCTCTATAAAGAAAACAAATATAGATACATTGTTAGTGGATCGCTTCTTGGAATCACACTTCGTCATTCGTTTATTCCTATGGGATCGATTACTGAAAAAAGGATGTTCCCTATGGATTTTGAGGAATTTTTATGGGCAAACAATTACGGAAAAGATGTAATTAGTTACTTAAAAGATTGTTTTTCTAATTTAAAGCCAATTAATGAAAGTATTCACCAAATAACATTGAGACTATTTCAAGATTATCTTCTTAGTGGCGGTCTGCCTGATGCGGTTATTCAATATGTGAATAACAGAAATGTTTCGGAGATGAGAAGAGTTCATAGTGAAATTTATGGCTTTTACAATGACGATTGTTCAAAATATGATGAAGAACATAAATTAAAAATTAAAAGAATATATAATCTTCTTTCCTCCAATATGGCAAACAAAGTCAAACGAATTCAATTCAAGAAAATTGAAGATAAAGATGATTCAAATTTAGAAAAATATGAAGATGAGTTTGATTATTTGTTTGATTCCGGAATTTCTTTACCTTCTAGAGCTGTATCTAACCCTGTTTTTCCATTGACTGAAAGCAGAAGTAAGAATCTCTTGAAGGTCTATTACAATGATGTAGGCATATTAACTAATATTTTGTATAGAAATAACATCGATGCTGTGTTAAACAAAGATAAAGGGATAAATTTAGGTTCTGTTTACGAAACCGCAGCAGCAATGGAATTAATTGCTCATGGTCACGAACTATATTATTTTGATAGTAAAAAAGTTGGAGAGGTTGATTTTTTAATCAACGATTATAACAATTTGCGTGTTTTACCAGTTGAAATCAAATCAGGCAACGATCAAACCAACTTCAGAGCAATTCCTAAATTAGTGGATCCTAATGGCAATTACAATATTCCTTTGGGGTTTGTTTTTGGGAATAAGAACGTAGTAAAAAAAGAAAATAATCTTGTAACTCTACCTATTTATTTAATTATGTTTTTATAACTGTGCAAACTTACAAATATAAAATAAGAATTTTGTGATTTTCTATCTTAAAAACATTAGAATTTTGTGATATTTACTTAAGAGATTTTTATCCGAACAGGAATAGCGGCCATTAAACAAAACTGGATGTTGAAACATTAACTAAACAATCTTTTATAATCTATAAACCAAGACATAAATCACTTAGCGTCAGGGAATAGAAGACACCCAAAAACTATCGAAACATCAAAATATTCCGTCTTTTGATAATTCGATTTCCGGAGATTGTTCCAAACCCATTTGCAAATAATGCCAAAAAAAGCACAATTCACCCTTTCCCCATTATTAAGGTTTTCCTTCTTGCTATATAAATATAGATGTAGGAGCAAAACAATGGATAAAAGACATTTACTCAAAGGATTTTCTCTTTTAGCGGTTTTCGCAATCACGGGATGCGGAGGCAAATCGACTACCTTCACCCCGGATCCCGATGTGGAGATAAGCTATGTTGACCCTTCCCAAGTCAAGAAGGAGGCAGGGTGTTTCCATACCCTTGATCAACTAGGCTATATCAATTCCTCATATAACACCGCCCAAATGTTCGCTGAAGGCACCGAGGAAATGTCAAATCCGACCGGGAACGACATTCTTTTCACCAAAGAGGACGGCTTATTGCTCCAAGTCTCCCGTTTTGAGGATTTCCATGAAGATCCCGATACCCCATATCTAGATACGAGGCTATTCGATATCAAGGACCATAAGAAGGCGACCATCAAGAACCTCCTTAGCGATACCACCTATTATTGGAGGACCTTTAACGTCAAGGATACGGACTCAACCCCCTCTGAAACAGGCTCCTTCAAAACCTGCAGCCATCTACCGAGATTTATCGATATCGAGGATATCAGCACCTCTAAATACGTCACGAATGTCCGTGATATGGGTGGTTATGAATCGACTCTTCCTGGCTATACCAAGGTCAAACAAGGCCTAATCTATAGAAGTGGAAGGATGTCAGGAAGCACGAACGCCCCACGCGAAGAGAACGAGCCCTTCAAAAAGCCCGTAAGCGATACGGGCAAACCATCCTATTTGATGAATGACGCCGGTTATAACACCCTTATAAAAACGCTAGGCATGAAGGGTGAGATCGATTTAAGGAGCAACGTCTGCAAGGACAATAACGACGGCGGGGCCTATTATGTCGAAAACGGGAACCGCGCGAAATATACGGATGTCATCCCTGGCATCACCTGCATCGATCCAGGCATCGTCGCTGAACGCGCGGCCTTACTCCAAGACCTTGATGCCCAAGGTTTGGATTCAGGATGGGCCCAGGTGAAACAGGTCTTCGAATTCTACGCGAAACCCGAATTCTATCCCAATTTCATCCATTGCTATATCGGCACCGACCGTACCGGCTGCATGTGCTATCTATTGGAATGCCTCCTTGGCATGAAGGACGAGGACATGTACCGCGATTATCTATGGTCTAACTTCGGTCTTATCAATGGAAGTAGAAACCTCGACGCCATCAAGACCTATGAAAGGGTCCTTAAGGGATATGGCAAGGAAACGATGGCGGAAAATTGCGTCGCAATGCTTAAATCCGATAAAGTCGGCATCAGCGATGAGCAAATCAAAACCATCAGGGACACTCTCCTTGAGAAGGCCCAATAATTGCATTTATGAAATATAGACCATTATTTCTATTTGCTTCCTCCATCATCTTCCTTTTGGGTGGATGCAGCCTAAACGACGCCAAATATAGCGAAAGCGACTCCAAGAAGATCGTCCTTTTCGGGCCAGAAGATAACGCTTACGTCGATTTGCTGAATGATCCGGAAAGAAGATATATCAACGCGATGCACGCCGAAGAGAAGAACATGGCGGAATCCTTTAGGTATAGGGTCAATACCCTTGGGGGAGACACCGTCAAGATCAAGGATTACCTCTCTTCCTATTCAAGGGGGAAGAACAGGAAAATCCAACTTGGCTTTGATACGGAAGGCTATAACAAAGACCATGAATTCGTCTATCACCTTGCCACCAAAGAGGATTTCTCCGATGAAATCACCTATCAAACCAAGGATTACCGTCTTGATATCCATTCATTGAAGATCGACACCAAATATTATTGGAAGGTTAACGATACCAAGAATTTGGCCTCTTCTCCCGTCAAAAGCTTCGTCACGATGGATGGCTTCCGCGGGATGGATGCCGGAAAGGTCGATAACGTCCGCGATTTAGGTGGCAAACCCGTTAAAGGGGGTAAGCGCATCAAGCAAGGCCTTATTTATCGCGGGTCTGAACTGAATAAGGAAGATTATTCCGCTAACGGAGGCGACCATAAATTCAATTTGGACGATATGGCTAAGGATACCTTTGCCAATATCATGCACGTGAGTACCGAGATCGATTTTAGAGGTGATGAGGAAGCTAACCAAATTAGCAAATCAAACCTTGAATCGATCGCCAATTATAACCGTCAGCCAATCGCCGGTTATGGAGGTTTGATCACCTCCAAAAGCCAATACCCGAAGGTCAAGGCGATCTTCGAGGAATTCCTTGCGGCAAAAGAGGATGGCTCGGTTTATTTCCATTGCTGGGGTGGCGCCGATCGCACCGGCAGCATCGCCTTCCTTTTAGGAGGGCTTCTTGGCATGTCCTATACCGATTTGGTCATCGATTTCGAACTTACCTCTTTCTCCTATAATCTCCGCGAACACGATAACCTCGGCGAATATAGCGATTTCCCTTCTTTGATAGAAGGACTGAAAACCGTTTCCCAAACCGAAGAAACCTATCCCGATATCCAGAATATGGTGGAATATTACCTAACCAATAAAGTCGGCTTAACACTAGAGCAACTTAATACCATCAAAGACAATATGCTGGAGGAGGTCATCTAATATTATGAATAGACAATTATCCTTTTTCACTTTAACCCTAGCGATTCTCCTTTCTTCTTGCGGAGGTAAGGCCGAACCGGAGATTAACCCTGAAGGAGTGGCCAATCTTTCCGCGACGGGCGTTAACCAAGGCATCGCCTTAACCTGGAAGGCGGATGAAGGGGCTTCATCCTATGTTATCTATAATGGCGATAAGGCGGTCGCAGAGACCGAGAATACCTTCTTTACCCTCTCTTTCCTTAACAATAACCAATCTTACAAAGTCGGGGTCGCCGCCAAAAAGGAGGATAAGGTCTCCAATGTCACCTATATCAGTGCTACCCCAAACGAAGAAAAGGATTATGACCCCTTCCTCGAAGATCTAAATACGGGATTAGAAAAACGCATTGGCGAATCTAAGATCAAGAAGATGTTCGCCGCCGGGAACATCAATAACGACGTCACCAATATCGAAAGATACAAACTCGTCCTCGATAAGATGGCTAACGGGATCTCCCAGACGATCGCCTATATCGGAGGCTCAATCACCGTTGGGGAAAAGGCGATCGTCGTCGATAAGAACAATCATCAAAAAGGCTATGCTTACCATTCCTACAATTGGTTGAAGGAGCATTACGACAAGAACCAAAACTCCAAATTCATCAACGCCTCCATCAGCGGGACCGATTCCTCGATCGCGACCGTCAGGCTAGAAAAAGACGTCTTGGTCAATAAGCCTAACCTCGTCTTCCTTGAGTTCGCAGGCAATAACGGAACCACCGAATTCGATAAGAAGACCTATGAATCCTTAATAAGAAGGATTCTTACCCAAGAGCAAAAACCCGCCGTCATCCTCCTTTTCTCCGCGGCCAATTATGTCCAAAGCCAAGTCAATTACATGCAACCGATGGGTTCATATTACCATCTACCGATGTTTTCGATGCTCGGAGCCATGAACCAAGTGGTCTCAACCTACGATAAAAGCGACCCCGTCTTCAAATATTTCATCAGCTCCGATCCCGATGATATCGTCCATCCTAACGCCCAAGGCCATATCCTTTACGCGAAGACGCTATGCTATACGTTGAAGCAATTATATAAATCCCAATATTCACAATCCGAATACGTAACCCCATCTAAGCCAAGCCAGAATAGATATGACGATTACGTCGATTTCACCTATGTGAATAACGAATATAACAATGAGATCATATCTTCCCTTGGTTCCTTTGAGGCTAAGGAAACCTCCCATAGGGTCTTAAAGGATACCGCGGATGTCTTCGCCTTCCAAAAGGGGTGGAAGAAGCTTAACGGAAACGCGAATGAGCCAATGCAGATCCATGTGACCTGCAGGAATTTCTTCATCATCTATATGGCGGGGAATCCCGCGATTAACGGCGATCCAAAGGGCAAGATGATCGCTTCCTATGTCGATTCTAGCGATCCCAATAAAAAAGGCTCATTATCTTGGGAAAGCGATAGGACCTGCAAGCAAGCTAATATCAGCACGGTCATCGATAACGGGAACGGGTGGGATAACCCCTGCGCGATGATCCTCCTAGATAACGAGGAAAGCGCGACCTACGATATCTCCATAAAAATGGAAAACGCCTCTAACTTAGGGACAATCCTCGCTTTCGGCTATAGCAAATAACCCCTAAATCGCCAAATATAGAATAGGTTCTTGATGCAGTGGCTTCATGAACCTTTTTCTTATGGAAAGAAGAAGTATTCATACTTTTATCATTTCTGGGCCACTGTCTCATATCACCATCCGCTCGCAACGTTTATGGGTTTCGTTCTTCTAATAAAAATGCACATAGTCTGGACCTTAAAGCGGTGAATCGGGTCGTTGAAAGACAAGTAACGGATTCATTATTATGAATTATACTGGATAAGGAGTGGCGACACTCTTTTTTCTTTGATTTATTGAAGAGTGGCAAAACGTTGATCTATAAATAGAAAGGCCCTCTGCCGAGAGCCTTTCTAGTTTTGGCAATGTAATCAATTAACTTGCGATTACAAAGTAATTATCAACGTAAGCTTCTCTAGAATCGCCTAGATTGAAGCCGGAGTTAGTGGAGGTTTTTGTAGATGCCTCAACTGAACTATGATGAGCATCAAAGTCGATTACAAACCTATAGAACCCATTACCTAGGTTGTTTCTGGTTACGCCCGTATTATCGTGTGTTAAGATTCCGCTAATCGTGTAAATGTGTAAGACGCCTGCATCGCTATAGTTATATTGGAACGAGACTTGAGCATGATCTCTTCCTTCAATAGGAATGGCTTTAATGTCAAATCTCAATGACTTGCCAGTGCAATCTTCATCAACGAGTCCACCTGGGTATCGCCACATTCTATAATCCGCGTCAATCGTGACTCGGCTAGATTGAAGCGAGTCAGTTGATCTGACTGATGTTGATGGAGTGGAATTAACCGTTCCATACCCGAATTGAGCTGTACCATTACTTAAATCGTTTGCCTCATAGGTATCATAGAGGTCTTCGCTGAACGACGGATATGTATCATTCATCCTTATTCTAACCTGATCGACTAGAACATAGCCATTGACATAATACTCTCTAAAATAGATAGAATTGATGGTTTCATCAGGGGCAATATCACTTAGGCCCGAAAAATCAACAATAACCCTTGTCCAATCATTGCCATTTTTAATATTCTCAGTTTGAATGTGTTTTTTCCCTGAATTCCTTCCAGACCCAACTCCTGGATAAACCAAAAACCTCATATAATTATGCTTCGCATCATAATCCTCGTTATGAAGCGTATTGCAGTAGAATTCAAGGCTATATCTGGCAATTTCGCTTGATGGAATGGATTTCCCTAAATCAAGGCAAAAGTCGGCGTAATCGGAACCGGTATGGGCAATTTTTAAACTTTGGTTGGAATTCAGGCCATTAATATATTCTGTAGTATCATGCGATAAAACACTTGAACCATCGGCTAAGATTGCCTTTGAAGAAATATCAGATAGTTCATCGCTATAATCTGCAGCAACACAATCGTAGTTAACTGAAATAGACGAAATCGTTACGCTTGTCTTATCTTCTTTGGCGTTTGCGAATCTAACGTAATGATATTCGTTAGCACCAGTGAAATTGAGAGCGGTTGCTTTCGTCAAATAACCAAGTTTATAAAACGTGCTGTTATCGTGCGATCCAAACGCGAATAACGCATCGGTTTCACCAATAACAACGGAGATACTGGTAATCGATGTAATTGGGCTTGCGTTTCCTATACTAAATTGGGTAGCGGCAGGGAATCCAATTTCATTCTTGCCAAGCTCGATTAAATTTCCATCGCTTGCTTTTCCGTAATTATATGACCAGGACACTTCGTTACCTCTATCGGTATTTGTCGTGAAAGTTCCGGATCCATATTCACTTGTTAGGTCAGTAAGGGTTGAGGAATTCAACAGCATGGAATGGGTGTCCAATGCGCCAGCGTGAAATAGCGGACTGCTAACTGTCTTATTCGCGAGAAGGGCCCCTCCTAATGCTAAAGAAATTGAGGTTCCAACAATCGCGTAGACTTTTAAACTTTTTACTTTCATAAATCTCCTTTTTTAATTCTTTTATTTGGCCTAAAGGCGACGGGTTACTCGCCCATCGCCTTTTAATAACCGTTTTCGTTTAAGCAACGAATCCACTCGATTCGAAGCCCGCTAAGACGAGGGTCTGATTGGCTTCGGTGAAGGCAAACCTTGCGGTGGTGCCCATCTTGAAGTTGATCCTATCGAAGCTATCGATGGCCCCTGCGCTGACATTGAAGGCGGAGAGGACCATGTTGATCTTGAGCCAATTATTATCAAGCATCTCGACTGAGCAACCGCTGGCGTCGCCCCTAGCTTCATCGGTCGCCCTATTCGCGGATTGGGAATTCCCGTTGCATAGCTGATAGGTCATGCATTTCTTCAAATCGCTTTGTCCACTCGCATGGCTTAATCCCTCGTAATTGAGGTAGAAGCTGAATTTGGCTTCCGCGGCTTTGGAATTAGCAACCGAATATGGGGTATCGGTTAGGACAAGGGAGAAGACCCTTGTGTATTCGTTTATCGCTCCGCTAGAAGTGAACTTGACGCCATTGCCATGTTCGGTCCCATCTTCATCGGCAACGGCGAGTCCGGAATTCAAATCGGCGATATTCTCGGCCCTAAACAATTCCGTTGATTCTTCCGAAACTGGTGGAAGGACGATTTCCTTGGTGGCTCCGCAGATATGGCATTTCTTATAGGCAACGCCGGATTCGGTTGAAGTAGGAGCGACGTCTTCCTTGCTTTCATCGCTTGCCCAGGTATGTGGGGCCTTGCCCTTTTTCACGTCGCAGCCTTCGTCAAGGCATTCATGCCAATGGTAATTCTCATCGTAATGGTAGCCTTCCTCGAAGTTATGCTCGCCGATTACGTAACCGGTTTGGATGATGGTGACATTGACGTCGCTCAAGGAATGGACGAGCATCAAGACGAACTGATCGTAAACCTCGGAGACCATCGGAACGGTGATCTTCGCGGTATCACCACTTTCGATGTTGAATTTGATGAATCCGTCCTTCCATTCCCTTAATTTGGTGTTAGATCTGCCGTTAAGGGACTCGATCTTATAATCCTCGAAGACGGAGGAATTGGCGAAGGTCCTTGGCTGAACGCTCGTATCGCGATAGGCGATGCGGTATTCGCCGCGTTCGGTGTTATTGTTTCTGATGACGAAGGTGTAGGATTCGACAGCTTCGACCTTAAGTCCTGCCATCGGAAGATAGAAACCATCATAACCGGTGGTAGAATCGCCGGTTGCATCAGCGGTGACATGGACGCCATCGGCTTGGTTATCGACCGTGAAGGCGCCGGTAGTAGCAAATGGATAAGCGACATCAAGTCCAACGCGGTAGAGGGTTCTTGTTTGCTCATGTTCGCAAACGCTGCACGCACGGGCCTCTACGCCATCTTCGCTAGCGGTCGCGGCGGTCTTGACGCCCCATTCGCCATAGGTGTGCGGGGCTTCCTCGCCCTTAACATCATGTCCACAGGTCGCGGGATGCCAATGGGTGTTCTCATCATGTTCCCAAACGCTGGTATCGAAGGAGTGGGTATGTTCCAACATCGGGATTTCCTCGGTCGCTTCATATTCGCAGATTGTGCAGACGTGTTTTTTCAAGCCTTTTTGGGTTTCACTTGCAGGAGTGACGACGCTCCATTCGCCAAAGACGTGATTGGCTAAGCTGTCTTTCACATCGTGTCCGCAGGTCGCGGCATGCCAATGGCTCGATTCGTTATAACTCCATTCGCTTGCGAAGGTGTGGACATGGGCGGGATCGCTTTGGCTTTGGCTTGGGGTGCTATCGCCTCCGCTGCTTTGGCCTCCACCTTGATTGCAGGACGCAAGCATCAATGAAGCGGCTGTGACCGCTATTAGGTTTTTGATTATCTTTTTCATAAAGATCTCCTATTTTTAAGCTAACGATAAATCTCGGTAGCGCTTACAAAATAACTTTAGCCGATATTCATTGGCGTATCGCCCCTTGTCATAATTTGTTTAAAATTATGCATAAAAAATAGGTGATACATCGCTAGACATATCACCTAGAAGGAGAAATATAGGAACTTAGTTCCGTGGCAAACAATAGATTCCCTTGAAGAGCATGTCGCCTTCGGAGGCGGTGCCTGGATTAGCGACGAAGGCAATCGATTTGGCGTTTGCTTCGGTGAGGGTGAACTTGAATTGGCATGTCCTTCCTCCCGCGATTCCTAAATATGGGACGTTAGGAGTGGAAGAAGACCACCTAGCGAGTCTACCGGTCGAGGCATTCGATAAGATATCGACAGAGGAAACCAAATAGTTGGATGACCCCTTGATCTTGATTTGCAGGATAACTTCCTTAGGGGCCAAATTCTTGACGACGAGGATGACATCGACCCCATTATCGAAGATATTGCTTGAGTAATATCCGCATTGCTCATAACCTTCCGCGGCCTGGGTGTAATGCATGTTGAAGCCTTCATCCGTGGAGGTCATGGTGTAATTTCCCGTATTGGTGGGGACGATGTTGTCTTTTTTGACATAACCCGCGGGGATAGGGACTTGATCGGATTCAGGATCCTCGATCTCCCCGTTTTTGGTATAGAGCTCATCGACATATCCCGAATTATCGGTTGGGACAAAGTCCTGCACACCCCCGAACTTGAAGTCGCTGACTTTGAGGTGGCCATCCCTTTGACCCTTTCCGTTAACGACCGGGCAATCGCCGAAATCATCGAACATAAGGGTAAGTTCGTTAGCCTTCTCGCCATACCATCTGAAGGTCATGATGGCTTCCTCGTTGACCGCGAGTTCGTAATGGGCTTCCAAACTGGAATTCTTCAAAGAGACCCCCGTTGAGCCGTTTTTCCAAGCGCTGAGGAATTTGTTTTGGCTCGTACCTATGCCTGGGACATAGGAATCGACCGTTAACCTGCAGAGCGCGGGATAGGTATCCTCGACATGGAGGTTCTTGATCTTGAATTGGACCCACCTCATATCCTCGATGCCTTCAACGCTTAGTTTGACGCAACGGTAATTGGAGGTGATGTCCTCTTTGTTATAGGAGATATCGAATTCGGTCGTGGAGGTTTTATCCGCAACCGTATAGGCGGTCACGCTTTTGAATTTAACCGGTTTTGCTGCGAGCTTATCATCGGACGGGCATTCGTTATATTCCTTAAGTTTAGGAAGGACTTCCATCTTTTTTCCATCGACATCCGCGATTTCTATCGAACGATAGGAGGAGATGGAGGGGCATTCATCGTCATTGACTCTCCCCATCCAGCCCATGATGCCGAAATCCTTGGTATTGCCGGCCCAATGGTTTGCAAGAAGCTGGCATCTTGCGGAAGGGCAATTCTCGCCGACAAGGCGATAGACCGGTTTGAAATCGACGTACCAGCAAATCTCGTTCTCGGCCCAATAGATGCCGTAATGGTGGAATTCCTTGGAGGCATCGAAACCGAGGTTATACCAATATTCGTTTCCGCCGCCATCGTTTTTGAAATAGTTGAATTGGACTTTGGTCGTATCTTTCCCAAGGAATTCGATATCGATTTCATCGTGGGGGTTATCGGCATAAAGGAAGAAGGTCGAAGCGGTTCCCGTTACGTTAGAAGGCTTCATGTAGGTTCCGAAGAAACCGTATCTGAAAGTCATCGAGGAACGCATCTCCCCGGAAACATAAGGATCGCCCGAATCGGTTTTGATGCGTGATTGCTCGTCCGTGATCTCGAGGAAAAGCGATAAGCCATTATCGCTATCATAAAGGAGGTTATCCCTTGACCAGGTCGTTCCGAACGACCCGTTATTGGAATACCCATCCGCGCAGCCGATGAGCCTCGCGGGGGAGCCTTCCTGGAAATTGATGTAATTTTGGGAGACGAATTCCTTTGCGTCCTTCAAATCTCCGCGGCTCATCCTTGGGCCCCCGATTCCGGAAGCGCAGCCAATTAGGCCGAAAAGAGTGCCTAAGGCCAAAGACAATGAAGCCAACCATTTTCTTTTGCTCATATAGAATCCCTCGATATGCATTTTAATGATAGGGGTCAAGTTTATTCAACCCGAAGACAATGGAATAATATGCTCTAATTATGTCATTATTTGCTTACACATCGCCTATGCGCATAATACCTATTTACAATAATCAAATTAAGATTCTTTTTCGCCAAATTATGCCATTATAAAATAAAGATGAACCACTAGGAAGAAACTGATGAACGAGGAAAAACCATGAAGAAAAAGACTTTGCTTTTCATTCTACCAGCCCTATTTGCCACCGTTTCATGCAACGCCGGATCCAAATTCTATTCGAAGGACATCCCGGAATACGGACATTTTTTCGATGTCGAACAATATGAGGTGAAAGATACCAAAAATATTGGGGAATCCTCGTATTTTCAGTTCCATGGCCGTCATTATTTCGATAATTCGTTGCAGGCGGAATTCCTGAGTTTCTCCAATTCGGGATTCGAAGTGACTTTCGTTGGGACGACATTGGAAGGGTATTTCTTTACGACTAAGGCGGACGATATAGAAAAGCGTCCCTATCTATCGGTAGTCATCGATAATGATTATGAACCCGACCATTCCTTCCCGATTTCCTTGACCGCGGACAAATATTCGAATAGCCAAAGGCGCGAAGGTGCCTATTTCGTTCATGAACACGTCGTCTTGGCCCATGGCCTAGAATACGGCAAGCATACCATCAGAGTCTATAAGAAAAGCGAATGCCTCATGTCGAAAGTCGCCATCAAATCCTTAAGTTGCGACGGTGAATTCGTAACCGTGGAGCCTAAGGATATGAAAATGAAAATGGAATTCTATGGCGATTCGGTCACCTGCGGATATGCGGTCGAATCCCCGGATTTCTATGAAAATTTCAGCACTAGAACCGAGAATTCGTTGATGAGCTACGCCAATTACGCCGCTAACGAACTATCCGCGGACGTCTCCTTGATTTCCTGCGGCGGTTATCCAATGTATAAATCCCGTTATTCCGAAGGGTGTAACCCCTCTACCATCCCCGAAATGGTGTCTTTGGCGGATGTCGAATACCAAACAAACAACAGGCATATCTGGGATAACGCCTCCTATGTCCCTGACGTGGTGGTGATTGCCTTAGGGGCAAACGACGGTTCGGTGCTTTCGGGGCTAAGTAACGAATCGAGCCAAAAGCAATTCCTCAAGAATTACAAATCCACCTACATATCTTTTATCGAAAAACTGTTTACCCTATATCCAAAAACCTTAATCGTCATCAGCGATGAGATCCTTTGGATCGATCCAAGGTTTGTCTCCGCTATGGACGAAATCGTCTCTTCCCTTTCAAACGAAGGCAAGAACGTCATCAGGGCCAAATACGAGGCCTATAATCTAGCTAAGGACAAGAACCTCCCCGGAAACGGCCATCCCAATAAGGAAATGCAGAAAATCGCCGGTCATGAACTGTCCGAAACGATAAGGGCGAAGATAGGGGAATGACATACTTTTATTTCATAAACAAGGGGCTTTCGTGGTATTATGAAGCAGATGCTTAACCTCAAGATTGCGATAGTCGATGATAACGAGAACGATTCCTCCCTCCTAGGGGAAGCGATTGCGAAATTTAACGAAGCCCATAAGGGTTTGGTCAATATAGCCGTGGAGTATTTCAGCCGTGGCATCCTTTTCGTCGAGCCCTTCAACGAAACCTTCGATGCGGTCTTCCTCGATATCGACATGCCCGTGATGAATGGGCTCGAAACGGCGAAGAAGATCCGCGAACTCGGCTCGGACATGAATATCCTCTTCGTCACCAATTACGCGTCCTTAGCAATAGATGGTTATGGGGTCGATGCCCTCGATTTCGTCGTCAAGCCCGTCAAATACGAAGACGTGAGCAGGGCCATCGAAAAGGTCATCGCCAAAGTCCAAAACGAGACGGGCGAGGACAAAATCGTGATCCGCGTCAAAAACGGGTATCGCACGGTCAAGGTCAATTCCATCAAATACATCGAGGTCAATACCCACGACGTTTTCTATTACACGAGTAACGAGACCTACAGAACGCGCGAGGTCTTGAAGGATATCGAAAAGAACCTCAATAACCCGAGTTTCGTCAAATGCTCGTCTTCCTATCTGATCAACCTCGATTATGTCGATGCAATAGATAAAGACGACGTCAGAATCGACGGCAAACGAATCAAAATCGCGAGGACAAGGAAGAAGGAGTTCCTCAAGGCGTTCTTGAACAAATACAAATGATATGGGTTATTTCATCGAAGTGCTTTGGAGGGTGGATTACCCTCTTAACCTCCTTATATTGTTCCTAGCCTTCTTCATCCCCTCCAAGAAGAAGAAGCGTTTTTATATCCCCTTAATTATCGGACTCGTCATCCTTTTTGGCTTTTGGCAATTGCAAACTGACGTTCCCCTTATCAGGGAGAACGTTTTTCTCTCGATGGGGGTCTATATCGTTGAGTTAGGCTTCCTCTTGGGGCTTATCTATTTCACGTTGGACTTCGGCTTCGAGTCCTCCCTTTTCATCATGATCTTCATTGTCGCTTCCCAGCACCTTTCCTACAAACTCGCCCTTCAACTCGTGAATTTCATTGATATAGGCCTATATAACACGAGTTATTATTTGCTTATTTCCTATTCCTTCCTCATCCTTATAACGATTGCCCTATATTTTGCCTACACCCGCAACCTCAACGAATTCGTCTCCTATGCGAACATCCTCTCCAATTCGATTGCCTTAGGCATAATCATCCTGATCGCCTTATTCTTCTCCCTTTACCAACGTAAGGTGATGTTCATCGAAAGCGAGCATCGTTTCCTAATAAGCACCTTGTTCAATTTCTCGAACATCATCATCTCGATCATGGTCATCCTCTTCCTCTATGGTTTCAGCGTCAGCCAAAAAAGGAAGCAGGAAGCCCTTATCGTCTCCCTCATGGCCTCCAAGGAGAGGGAACGTTACGAGCTAGCCAAAATCACGGTAGATGAGATCAATATCAAATATCATGACCTCAAGCACATGCTTCAGGATAACACCAACAACATCAACGAAGAGGACCTTAAGGAAATCAAGGAAACGGTAACAAATTACAAAGCCATCATCCAAACCTCCAATCAAGGTTTGAACATCGTCATCTACGAATCGCAGCTAAAATGCATTAAGCTTGGAATCGACCTAAACGTCTTGATAGATGGGGACGTTTTCAAGGATTTCAAGCCCCATCATATCTATTCCCTGTTATCTAACCTCCTCGATAACGCGATCGAAGCGGTCGATAAGATCGAGGATAAGGAAAGAAGGAGGATTTCGCTTAAGATCAGAACCGTCAGGGAATCGGTGATCGTATCCCTCGAAAACAATTACGAAAAGAAACCGGTTTTGATTAACGGCAGGCCCCTTACGACCAAAATAGATGCCTCCAATCATGGTTATGGTTATATCTCCATCAAACGCATCGTCGATAAATACGACGGGGTTTTGGACTATTCCTTGAAGGACGACAAATTCGTCGTTACCATCCTCTTCCCCAAAAAAGACAAAAACTAAAACTTAACGATTTATATTGAAAACTAATACATGTCTTACCTAATTTTGGTTGAAGACAGTCTGAAGATTTATGCAAAAACAATGGAACATCCAATGGATGTTTTTGATAGACAATATCTTTAATTAAAACCCGCACTGCCTTGATATGATAAACCATATCATTTATAATATGAGCAGGAGGTGAATCATTGTGCCTATTATCGCCCGGTTTTACAGTATTATCGTCAGAATGCATTATATTGAAGACGAACACAACCCACCTCATATTCATGCTAGATATAATGAATACGAAGGCATTTTCAACATTGCAACCGGAACGATGACGCGGGGCAATTTGCCAAAAAACGCCGTCCGTTTAGTCAAAGAATTCATCTCCCAATATAGGGATAGGCTTCTTACGATGTGGGAGAACCAGGATTTTGAAACATTGGAATTTAAGGAGTAAGTATCATGCACAGAGTTATTACTAAAGTCGAAGCGCAAAAGAATCTGCTTCTTATCGCGACTTTCGCAGATGGAGAGATCGTCTGCTTCGATGTCAAAACCATGTTCGAAAAACACCCGGTTTTCAAGCGTCTTGAAGACGAGTCGCTTTTTAACAAAGTGGAAATCGACGGAATCGGATATGGAATATGTTGGGACGATGACCTAGACCTTAGCGCTGACGGCATCTACCTTCGTGGGGAACATATAGGCAAGAGCGACCCTGACCAAAGAATAATTCTTGGGCAATCCATCGCGGAAGCAAGGGAAGAGAAGTCGCTTAGCCAAAGACAGCTTTCCAAAAATAGCGGAGTCATGCAGGCGGAGATTTCCAAAATCGAGCAAGGGAAGGGAAATCCGACATTGCTCACCCTCCAAAAACTAGCAAAAGCCCTTGGTAGAAGTGTTGCGTCACTTTTGATTTAAGCCGTCCCAATTAATGGACTAAAGTCAATTTAATCTTAAAGATTGATACCTGTCTCCCCTATTTTAGCTTCTCGGGAATCGCAATCCCTCTTTTTACACATATAAAGGGTATGACGCATCCAGGGAAGACGAAGGTTTAGATAAAGAAAGTCTCAAAGAAAAAACCATGAAAAGCCTTTGTTCCTCGAAACGATAACCTAAGGTAAAAAAAGTACAAGAATGGTACATAGGTACTTGAAACGTATATCATTATGTCAGGAGGAAAACCCATGCCAGTTACGAATGTTTCTGCTTTGCGAAAGAATCTCTTCAATTCCCTTGAAACCGTCATCGAATATAACGACACCATAACCGTAAATACAAAGAAAGGGAACGCCATCATTATCTCGGAAGAGGAATATAACGCGATGCGCGAGACGATTTTCCTCACCTCGCAGCCAGGCCTTCTTAAAAGAATCAAAGAAGGTGAAAAAGAGGATATCGCCACCATGGCCGTCTACAATCCGAACGAGGAGTGGTGAGCCATGTGGGAAATCCTCTTCCCCAAAAAAGACAAAAACTAAAACTTAACGATTTATATAGAAAACTAATACATGTCTCCCCTATTTTAGTTTCTCGGGAATTGTAATCCGTCTTTTTACATATATAAAGGGTATGACGCATCCAGAGAAAACGAAGACCAGGATGAAGATGGCCTCGATTATGAAATCCATGAGGAAGGCCCCGTTTTTGAAGGCTTCCATAAAGGAAGCGAACACACTTGGCCCCTTGATTAATTCATTCGCGATATAGGCGTAATAAACGAGGAAGATCGCCATGAATAGAACCAAGGTGAAGATCCCAATCGATATAACCATCTTATAGGATAATTTCCCTTTTCCCTTCATGAAGAAGTAGTTGCCTAGCCATACAGATATCAACGCGGGGATACCCGCGATAAAACCAAGATAGAGGAATAAGGCTTCGATTATCGCGCCTAATAATACCCCAATCGAGGCTAGCCCGAAGGCCCTTCCGAAATTCGAAGGCAAGGCATCAATCCTTTTTCGAATATCATCGAGGAAGCTATTGAGGCTTTCCGCCGCGGAAATCGATAAACGGATATGGGCTTTCCCGCTACTATATATTTTGCTATTTAGCTCGTTGATGAATTCGCCAGATAAGGGGCAATAATCCCTACCCTTCAATCCCAAGGAAGAGAAGATCTGGATGAGATTATCGATAAAGGAAGGCAGGGTCTTCATATTGATATCTTTCTTATAGGAAGAAGAAAACAATATCGAAACCCCGATTTCATCGATTTCGATGCGGTGTTCCCTATCATCATAATCGAGGAGGCGTTCCTTGACTTTGTCTATATCCCCCCTATCTATATGGGTGGATATAAGAAAACGTAAGGGCAACGCCCCTTTATGGAAAATCACCATATTGATTTCATAACCTTCATAAAGGCCATAATA